>NZ_JBRRES010000031.1:0-53958 GCF_056760395.1 Stenotrophomonas sp. STEN009
GCAGAAGCCAGAGCCAAAGCGGCTCTGGCTTTTCTGTTTGTCGGGCGGGGGGGGGGGGGGGGGGGGGGGGGGGGGGGGGGGGGGCGGGCGGCGCCGCCGCGGGGGGGCGGCGGGGCGGGCGGCCGCCCCCCCCCCCCCCCCCCCGTCCGCGGCCCCGGGGCCGCCCGGCCCCCGCCCCGGCGACCAACGCATCAACCGCGCAGGCTCGCCAGTGATTCGGCCTGCAGGCGCTCGTAGATGTCGAACTCATCGTTCACCGGCACGCCCAACGCCTGCTCGAACGCTTCGCGGTTGGCATGTGCGGCATAGGCGCGCTGCTCTTCGCCCCCCAGGTTCGACTGGAAGATGCCTGCGGCGCTGACCGGCAGGAAATCCTCGTAGACGATCGGGTCGGCCACCACCAGCCCCGCCGCGATCAGGGCTTCCGCCGGCAGGTCACCAATCCCGCCAGGCGCAGCGCGGCCGGCCTCGGTCAGCTGGTAGCGGAAGTAGCCCAGACCCTCGCGGCGCAGGGTGTCATGGTCGTCCGGGAACGCTGCGAACGCTGCCTGCAGGCGCTGGCCATAGTCGCCACCGGTGCTGCCGGCACCTTCGCTGTTGCGCGCCTGCGCCAGCAGCTGGTCGTACAGCGCGCGCCCCTTCGGCGTCAGGGCCAGGCCACGCTGCTCGATCTCGCCGAACCGCGCGGTGTGGGTGCCGGCATCACCGCCCTGCTCATCGGGGAAATGCACGGCTTCTTCCAGCGCTTTGAAACTGGTCTGCCGCAGCAGGATCGGACAGGCGCGGCGCGGCGGACCTTCGATGACCGCCTTGGCGGCCATCCCCTGCTCGATCATCGCTGCCTGCGCGGCATCGATGTCCAGCGTGCGCGGGGTCAGGTGGTTGATGTGCGGGCCACGGAAGCTGACCACGTCGGCCACCAGCCGGTGTGCCTGGTGCAGCGCATGGTAGGTCGGCAGGTCGACGGTGGCGTCACCGTGCCAGCGGAAGGTCTCCAGCGCCTCCGCCACGAAGCGCTCGGCGTCGTGCTGCGACAGCCCGCCATCGCGCTCGGCCTGATCGATCAGGGCCAGGGCGGCATCGGTGAAGATGCGGCGGCGGGCCAGGATCTGCGCCGACTGCGCACGCAGGGCCTCGTCCTCGATCAGTTCCAGGCGAAGCAGCGAGGTGAACACGCGGAACGGATTCTGCGCCAGCGCCGCACCGGTGAGCGGGCGGAACGCGGTGGAATGCACCGGCACACCGGCCACCGACAGGTCGTAGTAGCCGACCGGAAACATGCCCATCACCGCGAACAGGCGGCGCAGGGTGGCCAGCTCCTGCACGGTGCCGACGCGGATCGCGCCGTGCCGCTCCTCGTCCAGCCGGCCGCGCTCATCGTTGCGCTGCAGCTGCGCAGCCAATGCCGGGTCCTGCGCCAGCACCTGCGCGTTGATCCGCTCCACCAGTTCCACCAGCGTGCCGTACAGCGGCACTTCGGTGCGGTACATGCGGGACATGGCCTGGGCGAACAGGCGGCGGATCACATCAGGCGAAACGAAAGAGGCGCTCATCAGTCACTCGATTACGGGAACGGGGAACAGCTCGAACCCGTATTGTCGCCGGAGCGCGGGGCCGGCGGCGATATGCAGAGCAGCATGGAGCGGACCGGCGCTACCGGTTGAGCTGGCGCTTCAGGGTGGCATCCAGGGTGATCGGCCGGTCCCAATGCTCATAGCTGGCCACGATGGCGTGGCGCACGGCGCGGTAGTGCAGGTTGTCCGGTGCCTTGGGCATCCGCTTCACCACGGCCTGCCAGCCGCCGGCCGGGTCACGGCTGAAGGCACGCACGCTGTCGCGGCAGGTCTGGCCGCTGGCCTTGGCCCAGAAGCAGGCGAAGTACAGGTCACCCGCCTGCCAGCCGTGGGTGCTGAACAGCGCGCTGACATAGCCACGCGGCACATCGGCATAGCGCGAGACCTCGTCGAGGAAGGCATCGGGGTAGCGCTCGGCGTAGTGGTTGATGTCGCGCAGCTGGGCGTCGATCCAGCGGTCGCCGGTGTCCACCTCATAGGCTGCCGAGCGTTCGGCCGTCTGCTGTGCCAGCACGGTGGCCGGCGCCAGCAGCAGGAGCATCAGCAGCGTGAGCAGGCGAGCATTCATGCCCCGATTCTGCCGCAGCCGTCGCGCCCTGTCAGGCCGCGACGCTGGCCTTGGCTTCGATCGCGGCCAGTGCGGCCGGCCAGTCCCAGGCGGTATCGGCGCTGACCATGCGCGGCTCGTCGTCGGCCACGCCATGCTGGGTCTCATGCGCCCAGGTGACCGCATAGGGCGTATGGATGCCCCAGCCCCCCAGCGTGACCACCGGCTCGATGTCCGAGCGCAGCGAATTGCCGACCATCACGAAGCGCTCGATCGGCAGGTCGAACTCGGCCAGCACGCGGGCATAGGTTGCCGGGTCCTTCTCCGAGACGATCTCGATGCGCGGGAACAGTTCATGCAGCCGGGCGACGTTGATCTTCGCTTCCTGGTGGAACAGGTCGCCCTTGGTGATCAGCACCACCGGATAGTGCTCGGCGATGGCCGCCACCGATTCACGCACACCGTCGATCAGCTCGACCGGATGGCGCAGGGTGTCGTGGCCGATATCGAGGATGCGCTGGATGTCCCTGGCCTCGATGCGCTGGCCGGTGATGTCGATGGCCGCCTCGATCATCGACAGCGCCATGCCTTTCACGCCGTAACCGAACACACCCAGGTTGCGCTGCTGCACTTCCAGCAGGTGACGGGCGGTCTGGGTGTCGTGCACGTCGATGTAGCGCGACAGCAGGTCAAGGTAGTCCTGCTCGGCCTTGCGGTAGTAGTCCTCGCTCTTCCACAGCGTGTCGTCACCGTCAAAACCGACCAGGCCGATGGCGCGCGCGGGCGCAGGCGTGGAGGTGTTCATCGGACAAGGATACAGGCGCGGCGAGGGCGAAAAAAACCCGGGCGGCTGGCGCCGCCCGGGTACCCATGCACCGGTTGTCCCGAATCAACGGTGGATCAGCGGCCCTGTGCGGCGCCGCCGGCACCGGCCTGCTGGGCGGCCACATAGGCCTTGTACTCATCGGCGCTCAGCTCGCCGTCCTTGTTGGCATCGGCCTGGTCGAACACCTGGGCAAGGCCGGCGTTGACCTGTGCCTCGGACTTGCTGATGGTGCCGTTGCCGTCGGTATCGATGCTGGCCCAGGTCTGGCCGCCGCCGCTGGCCTGCGCCGACGCGGCCGCCGCTGCGTCAGTGGCCTGGTTCGCGGCCTGGCCTGCCTGCGCGGCGGCCTGCTGGGCCTGCGCTGCATCATTCTGCGCCTGTGCGGCCTGCTGCTGCGCGGTCTGTGCCATGGCCGGAATGGCCAGTACGCTGCCGGCGGCGACAATCAGGGCGATCAGGGGCTTGCGGTTGCGAATGGTCATCAGGGATGTCTCCTTGGGGTGGTGTTGCGCGGCCTGTTGTTTCCGCACGGCACCTACCCTGCCACCCCGTTTCTGAATCGATTTTACGCCGCGACCGGCATCCACACGCGCGGTTAACCACTGCCCGGCGTGCATGCATTAGCGCGGTGGTTAGGGTGGAGTGATCGGCCCATAAGGCGAACATTCAACGCCCTTGGATTTAACCCGCAGGCAACGAAAAACCTGCGTCAGTCGACGTTCTGGGATAATGACCGCGAACTGAACAACACCCATCCCAGCGCTACACCGGCGAGCGCTCCGGCGATCTCCAGCACCACGCGGCTGCCGAGTTCGTTGGGATCGTGGATGGTGGCCAGGAACAACCGCGCATACAGCGGCGACTCCAGCCGCACGATTCCCATGTAGAAGAGCTTCCATGCATCGATGCCGGCCGAGATCACCACGGCGATGACGCACGACCAGCCGATGGCATGGCCTACCGTCCAGTGCAGCAGGCGGCACAGCCGATGCCAGAGCAGGTACACCAGCAGGCCAACCAGCAATGCGATGGCGCCAGCTTCCAGGGTACCGAGCAGGCCGAAATGCAGGGGAAGATTCATCGGGTGCGCAGGAGGGGAAAGGCGGCCAGTGTACGACGGAGGGTCTCGGCGGCGCGGACCCGCCGGTGCTGCTATCGAACGGGCACGTCGTAGGCGGTCATCGGGTCCGGCTCGGGCTGCAGCGTGTAGTGCCACCACTCCTGCGCATAGTTGCTGAAGCCATGCCGGGCCATCGCCTGCAGCAGACGGGCACGGTGGGCCCGCTGTGCGTCATTGAGTCCCTCGGCCGCGGTGTGCGCCCGCGGACCGAAGAAATCGAAATCGGTGCCCATGTCCAGCGGCGTGCACGTGTCGCGCCGGCACGCCAGCAGGCCGACGTCCACGGTGGCGCCGCGACTGTGGCCCGAGCGCTCGGCGATGTAGCCTTCGCTCAACAGCTGCGGCTTTTCCAGATCCGGATACTGCAGTGACTTGCGTGACTGCTCCGCGGGGTCATGTGCCCAGGCCACGAACGCCTGCACCGCGCGCACCGGGCGATAGCAGTCGTAGATGCGCAGAGCGAAGCCCTGCGCGCGCAGATCCGCTTCGACCCGTGCCAGTGCGGTCGCGACCGGCGCCAGCAGATAACAGGCCGGCGCTTCATAGCCAGGCACGCGTGCGCCCGTGAAGTTGCCGGCGCCGGCATAGCGGATGTCCAGCTCGATTCCCGGCGACACCGTGCGGATCTCCACCAGCCCGGCCTGCGACGCATCGGTGGCCGACGATATGCGCGGCGCCTCACTGGCGTGCGCGGGGCTCGCCAGTGCAATCGCCAGTGCGAGTGAAATGCAGATCCTGGAAGTCATAGCTGAAGTCGATGTCCGGGTCGATCGCGCGCAGTTGCAGGGACGGCACCGGGCCATCGCCGGGCTGCAGCCACGCCTGCGCGTCCTCACCCAGCGTATCCCAACGCAGCAGCCAACGCTGCTGCAGCTGCATCACCCGGGCCTGCAGGCGAGGCGATTTCTCCACGCGGAACCGCAGGCCGTCGGGGCCTGGGCACAGCCAGGCGGTTCCCAGCCATGGATCCGCATAGCGGCCCTGCCACTGCGGCAAGGCCGTGCCGGATACGGCGCGCGCACCTTCCGTCGAAGGCGCCACATGCCCCTGCGCACGCTTGGACGCCTGCGCGCGCTCCAGTTCATCGAGGTAGTCGGCGGCACGCCTGCGGTCCTGCGGCGCGGTGTACGCCTTCAGCATCGACTGCATCAGCGCCGTACGTGCCTGCTCGCCCTCGCCATTGATCAGGATCACCACGCCGATGCCACGGTCGGGCAGCAGGGCCAGCGACGAATACATGCCGGACAGGGTGCCGGTATGCGCCACCTTCCAGTGGCCATCGATGTCCGACAGGCGCCAGCCGTAGCCATAGCCATGGACGTGTGCGTTGTCCCAGCGCCGCTGCATGTCACCCAGCGGCATCGGCATGTGCAGCGTCCACAGCGCGCGCCGCTGTGGCGTGTCCAGCCAGTCCGGCACCAGGTCGGGATCCAGCAGCACCTGCATCCAGCGCGTCATGTCGCGCAGAGAGCAGCGGATGCCACCGGCCGCCATCGATGGCAGATCGGCGCTGATCTCACCGTCGGCGTTGACCACCGTCGTGCGGCCGTCGCGCCGCGCATGCGGCTGGGCGACGTTGCCGACGTCGCGCACCGACCAGCGGCCGACCTGGCAACGGGCCATGCCCAGCGGCTCAAACACCTGCTCGCGCATCAGCTGGTCATAGGGCTTGCCCCCTGCGGCAGCAGCCACTTCACCGGCGACCACGTACATCAGGTTGTCGTAGGCATAGCCGCTGCGGAAGCTGGTAACGGGTTTCAGATGCGCAAGCCCGGCGATGATGTCGGCGCGGGTGAAGGCATTGGGCTCGGGCCACAGCATCAGGTCACCGGCGCCCAGCCCCAGGCCACTGTTGTGGATCAGCAGATCACGCACCTGCATCTGTTGCCCCACCCAGGCGTCGTGCATACGGAAGCCGGGCAGATGCCGCTGCACGGGGTCATCCCAGCGCAGCCGGCCCTGCTGCACCAGCCGTGCCAGCAGCGCGGCGGTCATCGCCTTGCTGTTGGAGGCGATCTTGAACAGCGTGTCCTCATCAATGCGACCGCCATCGCCACGCATGCCCTCGGCATGGCGGTACACCACCTGTCCCCGGTCCACCACCGCCACCGCCATCCCAGGCAGGTGCTCGCGTGCGACAACGGTGGCGATATCGGCATCAAAGCGCGCGGGCTCCGCCGGCGCAGCAGGCGAGGTGGCAAGTGCAGCAAGGACGATCAGCTGAAGCACAGGCCCGCTCCCTTGTGTCATTGCCCGCGCCGCCCCTTCGAGCGGCGCGGGCACACCGTCAGTAGCTCCAGGTCACCGTCAGCTGCGCATAGCGCGGCGACTGGAAGCCGGTGCCATAACGATACAGCGGGTTCGGCGTACCGATGCTGTCCTGCGGCTCGTAGTCCTGGTCCACCGTCACCACACGCTGCTGGTTGAGTACGTTGTACACCGCCAGCTTCAGGCGCAGGTCGGTGGGGATCGGCACCTTGTACGACACGCTGACGTCGAGGTCGTAGGTCCACGGCGTGCGGCCATCGCCACCGCGCGGGGAATGCACGAACACGCGCTCGGACGGCACGCTCGCCTGGCAGTTGGAGACGCACACGTAATAGCTGTGGAAGTCGGTGTCGTCGAACGGATTGCCGGCGCCGAAGCGGGTGATCGGGCTGCCCGACTGCACGCCCAGCGTCGCCGCCACGCTCAGGTTCTCGGTCAACGCATAGCTGCCACGGAACTTGAACTGATGCCGCCGGTCATTGGCCAGGTAGCCATAGCCGCCGTAGTTCACCCAGGGGTTGTCGAAGTTCTCGGTACGACCGGCATCGGCGAAGTCGGTATCGGAGTTGACCGGGCCTTCGGCGTTGCCACGGCCGTAGGCCAGCGTATAGGACGCATTGAAGCCCCACTTGCCATCCCAGGCGCGATCGACCTGCAGCTCCAGCGCCTTGTAGTCGCGCTTGGGCTTCACCCAGCCGCGCTGGCCAACATAGTTGCCGTCATCGTCATACAGCGCCCAGCCTTCCTTCGACGTATCGATGCTGATCCAGCCGTCGTTGCTGCCGTCGCAGTTGGTATCGCCCCAGACGGTATTGCTGCGCCCGGGATTGCCCATGATCCAGACGCTGTCAATGGCACCGCACTGGCCGGTGGCGGTGATGTTCATGTCATCGATCGCGTTGTGCAGGCGCCGATAGGTCACGCTGGCACCGACCGACCAGGCTTCGTTGATCATCTGCTGGAAGCCGAGGATCGCCTCGTCCTGGTAGACCGGGTCCATGTCCCGGTTCACTTCGGCACGCAGGTCCGGCACGCTGCCATCACCCTGCGAATTGTCGACCGGCCCGATCTGTGCCCCCAGGTTCGGCACGTTGTTGGCGGCACCGCTATAGCCGAGGAATTCGTACCAGGTGCGTTCGTCCAGGAAGCCACCGGCCTGCTTGATGTTGATGACGTTGGCCACCGGCAGGAAGTAACGGCCAAGGTTGCCGAACACCTTGGTGGTGCCATCACCGCGCACGTCCCACGCGAAGCCCAGGCGCGGGGCCAGCATGTCGTCGATCTTGATGTAGCTGCTGCCGTCGCCGCCCTTGTTGTCGAAGGCTTCCAGGCGCAGGCCCATGTTCAGCAGCAGGTTCGGGGTGACCTGCCAGTTGTCTTCCAGGTAATACGCCGAGTTGATGGTTTCAAACGAGCCGTCCACTTCATACCGGCGGGTACGCGCGACCAGGCCACTGGCCGGCACGATGCCCCCATTGAGCGAGCTGCCCGGCGTGCGGTAGTAGATGTCGTAGCGGAAACCACCCGGACCGGGATAGGCGCGGCTGTAGTCCGAGGTGTTCTCTTCGCGGTCCAGGCCGAAGCGCAGCAGATGGTCGCCCAGGGTCCACTCGAAGTCGGCGCGTGCGGCCTTGCGCGTATCCAGTGCCGATTCCAGCAGCGAGCTGCTGGTGCAGCTGCGGTCGCCCTGCAGCTGCGAGGGCACGCCCTGGCTGGCGGTACGGTTGTCGAACACGCGGTTGCAGTTTTCGTCCATCAACGAGCTCTGCGCGCGGTTGCGCTTGTTCTCGCCATACATCAGCTTCATGGTCAGGTCGTTGTTGACCTGCCAGCTGTAGGTGCCCGACCAGTTCCTGCCGCCCACGGTGTTGTAGATCTGGTTGCTGCGCTCACCTACCGTCTGGCCACTGGCATAGTCGTAGTTGTAGACATCGGTAAGCGTCTTGCTCTTGTCCGAGAAGCCGAACAGCGACAGCATCTGGTTGTCGGTGATCTGCCAGTCGATCTTGCCGCCCCAGAACGGGTCATCGGCCTTGCCCTGGCTCAGGCGTGTACCGGCATCGTTGGTCGAGGTTGGCCGGTAGTCACGGGCCTCGTACATGCCGAAGAAGAACAGCCGGTCCTGGACCAGGGCACCGGAGGCGAACACGTTGAGCGCACTGCGGCTGTAGTCGTCGCGGCTGGCGGTGATGTAACGGCTGCCTTGGCCGTCATAGCGGTCGCGGGCCTGCGACTGCCACGCGCGGGGTTCGAACACCAGCTCGGCACCGGCCTTGAAGTCGTTGCTGCCCGAGCGGGTGACGGCGTTGATGACGCCACCGGTGCTGCGCCCGAACTCCACCGAATAGCCTCCGGTCTTGACCTGGAACTCCTGGTAGAAGGAGAACGGTACTGACGAGAAGCCCACCCGGTTGTAGAAGTCGGTGACGTTCAGTCCATTGATGTACACGGTGTTCTCGGCCACTGACGAGCCGCCGAACGAAATGCCCTGCCCGCCCAGCGAGCCCTTGCCCTTCACTGCGCCCGGCGCCAGCAGCGCGACGGCGGTGATGTCACGGTCCACCGGCAGGCGCGACAGCTCCTCGCGGGTGATGTTGGTGGCCGATTCGGTGGACTTCACATCCACCATCGATACCACCTGCGGCGCGCGCACCTCCACCGTTCCCAGGGTACTGACCGCACCCAGCGGCACATTGACGGTGGTTGCGCTGCCCAGGCCGACGGTGACCTGGCCGACGCGGCTGGCACCGCCGCCGGGCAGGCTCACCTCCATCTCATAGGTGCCCACCGGCAGCAGCGGAATGCGATAGCTGCCGTTGGCATCGGCCTGTACCGAGCGGACGAAGCCGGTGGCCGGGTTGCGCACCGTGACCGTGGCGCCGGCGGGAACCTGGCCGGCATCGCTGACCAGCCGGCCGGCGACGGAGCCATCCTGCGCGAAGGCGCCGGGCGCGATCACGCCCAGACAGGTACCCAGGGCGACGCACAGCGCCGCCCGCTTGATGTTGTATGCCTTCATCCCCTGCTCTCTCCTGCAAGAATTGAATGGTGCCGATGGTGGTGTGTCGCGCTAGCGTTGCCCGGCGGGCAGTACCTGCCACTGGAAGTCGTAGCTCCATTGGTCGAAGTACAGGTTGCCGCCTGCCCACTCGGCCTCGCCGCGCTGCGAGTCGACCGTTTCCGAGCGGAAATGCTGTTTGGCCGGCACGAACGGCTGGCCGAAATCGTCGTTGAAGGCGATGCGGTAGCCGTCGAGGCCACCCAGGTAGAAATCGCGCAGCGCAGGTACATCGCTGGCCAGTGCACCGGTGGTCACATCCATCGGCAGCCAGCCATACGGCGCCAGATAGACCTGTCCCCAGTCATGCAGGTTGTTGTAGCCGCTGCCATCGTCGGAGAACACCATGCCCGACTGCCAGCGCGCGGGAATGCCGTTCATGCGCAGCAGCGCGATCAGCAGCAGCGTCTGCTGGCCGCAGTCGGCATGGCCGGCACGCAGCGCGTAGTCGCTGATGTTGCTGAGGGTGGAATACTCGCGTGCGCCGGCCCATGGGATGCGATCGACCGCCGCGAACAGCCTGCGCACGATCTCGTAGGGGCGTGTTTCGCCCTGCAGCACCTGGTCGGAAAACAGTTTCAATGCCGGCGTGAAACGCACATGCGGCAAGTGTTCGCTCAGGTAAGGCTGCAGCGCGGCGTCGGCCGGTGTCGGCTGCACCCGGGCCGGATCGATTGCCGTGTGGCGGGCGAACAGGGTGACGGCATAACGGATCTCGAAGCGCGTGGGCTGCCCGGCGACGGCCTTCGCTTCCAGATAGGCGGTGCGCTGCAGGGTACCGGCGGGTGCCACGCGTGCTTTGTCCGGTGTACTGCCAAGCCATTGCACGCGCTCCTGCTGGCCCGGAATCTCGCGCGGATAGGGAATCCAGGCGCGAACGGTTTCGCCCGCCGGGACCGCATCGGCCTTGACCGTGAGCGACTGCGTGAACGCGATGCGCTGCGGCAGCACCGAGCCCTGGCCGCTTTGACCGGCAGCAGCAACGACACGTGCGTGGTGCGCGTTGAGCACTTCATTCGGGCCCGGAGACGGCATCGGTGCATCGGCGCGGCGGCGTGCACGCGCTTCATCGCTGAGCAGGAACAGGTTTGAGGGCGCGCGCTTGAAGTACGCGCGCCTGCCATCGATATCGAGGTGCTCGATCAGCCCCAGCTGGTCCCAGCGCGCGAACTCCTCGTCGGTCAGATCCGGAATCCAGCGACGCACCGCCGCTTTGGCCGCCGCTTCGTCGAGGGAAAAATCCAGGCGGATGCGGCGCATGCGCTCGCGCTGGAACGCGTCTTCGGCAGCATCGCGCCCGGTCGCCAGCAGCGCCTGGGCGTCGCTGAAGCGCCCGCTGTCGATCAGGTCGATCACCTGCAGCTGCCGGCTGTCGCGCGCGTCTGCCGCGTGCGTGGCCGACGCCCACAGCAGCAGCGCGGCACACAGGCCGGCGGCGGCAGGCAGACGCGGTTTGCGAACGGCAGGATCCACAGCGACACTTCCCAAGCGCGGGTGGTAACGGCTGTGTAACACGGGCCGGAGGACCGGTCAATAATTTATTCTTGCTTTCGCGAGCGAAAGGAATAAATATTCCTTAAGGCATTCGAGGAGGGTGTGCTGCGCATGATCCTGGCTTCCCGCGAACCGCGCCGGCAGTGGCCGCGCCGGTTGACCCTGGCCCTGTGCCTGTTCGCCGCACCGGCCTTCGTGCAGGCTGCCGCGCCCGATCCGGGCGCGCCGCTGCCGTATGTGATCGGTCTGCACGAGGCTTACCTGACCCCGGACTACTGGGCCGCCCGGCTGGACGATGCCGATGCGCCGATCCTCGACCGCGCACAGATCCAGGCGCAGAACGCACGGATGCGCGCAGAGGATGTCCATATCCAGGACATCGCCGCCCTGCCCGCCCAGCTGGATGCGGCACAGGTACGCAGCAGCATCACGGCGCTGTCGAGCTGGCCCACGCGTACGCTCTACAACGCCAAGGGGCAGGCGATCGCACCGGCAGTGCGCAAGGCCATCGAAGCCAACCTCGGCCTGGATGCGATTCCCGCACAGGTGGCGCCCGACTACGGGCTGGTGGTGAAGCGTGCCGCACTGCGCACCTTCCCGACCCGCGAGCGGGTCTTCAGCACGGTGGGCGATACCGATATCGATCGCTTCCAGGAATCGGCGCTGTTCCCCGGTGACAAGGTCGCCGTGGTCCATCGCAGCACCGATGGCCGCTGGTTGTTCGTGCACAGCGAGCGTTACAGTGCATGGATCGAAACGGACGCCGTGGCCACCGGCGACAAGACCAGCGTGCTCGGCTATGGCAGCGCCGGCCCGTACCGCATCGTCACCGGCGCCACCGCGCACACCGTCTACACGCCGGAAGAGCCGCGCGTCTCGCGCCTGCAGCTGGACATGGGCGTGCGCCTGCCGGTGCTGGCCGACTGGCCTGCGGCCACGCCGGTCAACGGCCAGCAGGCCCACGCCTCATGGGTGGTGCAGCTGCCCGTGCGCGAGGCCGATGGACGACTGAAGCTGGTTCCGGCACTGCTGCCGCGCTCGCAGGACACGGCCGCCGATTACCTGCCGCTGACCCCTCGACGGCTGTTGCAGCAGGCGTTCAAGTTCCTGGGTGAGCGCTATGGCTGGGGCCATGACTACGATACCCGCGACTGCAGCGGCTTCGTTTCGGAAATCTACCGCAGCTTCGGCGTGCTGCTGCCGCGCAATACCAGCGCCCAGGCGATCAGCCCGGCACTGGATCGCCTGCCGTTCACCAGCAGGGATGGCAAGGCCGCGCGCGAACGTGCCGTCACCGGCCTGCAGGTCGGTGATCTGGTCTACATCCCCGGCCATGTGATGATGGCCATCGGCCACGTCGACGGCCGCACCTGGGTCATCCACGATACGGCCGGCGGCAGCTGGTTCGGCGCCGACGGCACGCGTGTGCAGGCCCATCTCAATGGTGTTTCGGTCACGCCGCTGGAGCCGATGATGGCCAGCGACACGGTCCGCTACATCGACCGCATCACCAACATCCAGCGCCTGCGGGCCAAGACCCCTGAATGAAGATCACCGCCATTGAACTGGGCATGCTGCGCGTGCCGCTGAAGACCCCCTTCAAGACCGCCCTGCGCACCGTGGAAACCGTGGAGGACGTGGTGGTGCTGATCCGCACCGACAGCGGCCACACCGGGTACGGCGAGGCGCCGGCCACCGCGGTGATCACCGGTGATACGCATGGCTCGATCATCGAAGCGATCCGCCACTTCATCGCTCCACGCCTGATCGGGCAGGACGTTGCCAACCTCAACCGCCTGTGCGGGCTGGTGCAGACGTCGATGGAGCGCAATACCAGCGCCAAGGCCGCAGTGGAGATCGCCCTGTACGACCTGTGGGCGCAGCTGCATGGTGCGCCGCTGTACCAGATGCTCGGCGGCGGCGACCCGGTCATCACCACCGACATCACCATCAGCGTGGACTACATCGACAAGATGGTGGCCGATTCGCTGTCGGCGATCGAGCGTGGCTTCGAGTCGCTGAAGATCAAGGTAGGCAAGGACATCGGCCTGGACATCGAGCGGGTCAAGGCGATCCACGCGGCGGTTGAAGGCCGCGCCCTGCTGCGCCTGGACGCCAACCAGGGCTGGACCGCCAAGCAGGCGGTGCACGCGATGCGCACGCTGGAGGATGCCGGCGTGGTGCTGGAGCTGCTGGAGCAGCCGGTGAAGGCCGCCGACATCAGTGGTCTGAAGTACGTGACCGACCGGGTCAACACGCCGGTCATGGCCGATGAGAGCGTGTTCAGTCCCAGCCAGGTGATGGACCTGATCCAGCAGCGCGCGGCGGACATCATCAACATCAAGCTGATGAAGACCGGTGGCCTGTCCAATGCCATCCGCATCGCCGACATCGCCGGCATCTACGGCGTGCCGTGCATGATCGGCTGCATGATCGAATCGAGCATCAGCGTGGCCGCGGCCGTGCACCTGGCCGTGGCCAGGAGTGATGTGATCACCAAGGTCGACCTGGACGGTCCTTCGCTGGGCCAGTTCGACCCGGTCAGCGGCGGGGTCAACTTCAACGAGTCGGAGATCACCATCAGCGATGCGCCGGGGCTGGGAATCACCGAGGTGCGCGGGCTGGAGATGATCGCGCCGCCGCGCTGGTAGGCCGCAGCACGGGCGCTACCGCCGACCGTTGATCCCGCTTACCCTTCCTGCAACCGGACCCACGCTGAGCCCCATGCCACCCCTGGTGAAAATCCGCTCCGAGCGCGGGCAGATGTCGGCCATCGAACGCCGCATCGCCGACTTCATCCTCGACAACGCGCACCTGCTGCGCGACTACTCGTCGCAGCAGCTGGCCAGCGCGCTGGGCATCAGCCAGTCCAGCGTGGTGAAGTTCAGCCAGAAGCTGGGCTTCAAGGGTTACCCGGACCTGAAGTACTCGATCGGCCAGGACGTGGCGCGCGCCGGCCACGATCCGCAGGCACGCCCGCCGTCGCCGAGCGCCGGTGACTACGCCGACATCGCCGGGCGCCTGCGCCTGAGCCGGGCAGCCGCCGAGGAAGAGACCAGCCTGGCCAATGCGCAGGCTGATGTGGAGGCCATCGTGCGACTGCTCGACAGGGCGCCCAAAGTGTTCGTGTACGGCCTTGGCGATGACGGCCTGTACGCGCGCGAGTTCGCCATGCGACTGTCGCTGCTGGGCATGCTGACCGTGCACCATGCCGATCCGATCCTGATGATGGCCAACCTGTCAGCGGCGCGGGCCGGTGATGCCATGCTGGTGTTCTCCGAGTTCGGCAAGCTGCCGCAGCTGTTCCAGCTGTCGCGGCAGTTCCAGGACGTGGGCGGGAAGGTGGTGTCGATCACCCGCCACAGCGCCAACCCACTGCGCGCACATGCCGACCAGTCACTGGTGGTCTGCGCCCATGACCCCGCACCGCACGTGGCGCAGCTGCTGTACCGTGCTTCACTGCAGTCCCTGCTCGACTTCGTCTTCGTGCTTTTGTGCCATGCCAACCCGGACCGCCACCGCCAGCTCGGGGTGAACCTGGAACGGATTGAACACCTGATCGACGCCTGATCGACCCCTGGTTCACTGGAGTCCACGATGCTGCCGCTGCTGCGTACCGCCCTCGCTGTCACCGCTCTGGCCACCGCGCTGCCCGCTGGCGCGCTCACCCTGCTGCCGCCGATGGCGCGCAGTCTGCAGGCCATCGTGGTGGTCACCGACAGCTGGGATGCCACCCAGGGCCGGCTGCAGGCCTATGAGCGCAGGAGCAGCGACGACACGTGGCGCCCGCACGGCCCGGCCTTCACCGTGGCCGTGGGGCGTGAGGGCAGCGCGTGGGGCGTGGGCCGTGCGTCGCTGCACAACCAGGGGCCGCAGAAGACGGAAGGCGACGGGCGCAGTCCGGCCGGCGTCTTCGATATCGGCCCCGCGTTCGGCTACGCGCCGACGATCGCCAGCGCGATGCCGTATCTGCCGATGACGGCCAGCCACTACTGCATGGATGTACCCGCCTCGCGCTACTACAACCGCATCGTCGATGCGGCGGACGTAGGTACCGCCGCAGTAGAAGGCTCCACCGAACCGATGCGGCTGGACCTGCACAACAAGGGCGATGTTCGCTACCGCGAGGGCTTCGTGATCGAGCACAACAGCAGCCGCAGGCCGGGCAAGGGCAGTTGCATCTTCGCCCACCTCTGGCGCAAACCGGGCGAGGCCACGGCCGGCTGTACGGCAATGGAGCCGCGCCACATGACGGCCCTGCTGGCCTGGCTGAAGCCGGACACGCGCGCGGTCTTCGTCCTGCTGCCCAAGACGGAGTACGACAACCTGCAGGGGCCGTGGCAGCTGCCGGCCCTGACCGGAGCGTTGCGTTGAGCGCCCCGGACGAACCGCAGCTGCAGCGCGCGGTCAGCCGCTGGCAGATCGTCGGCCTGTCGATCAACGACGTGATCGGCAGCGGCATCTATCTGCTGCCGGCGGCCACCGTCGCCCTGCTGGGCCCCTTCAGCCTGTGGGGCGTGGTCGCCGCCGGCATCGTGGTGGCCCTGCTGGTGCTGTGCTACGCGCAGGCCGCCAGTTACTTCGATGAACCCGGCGGCAGCTATCTGTATGCCCGCGAAGCCTTTGGCCGCTTCGCCGGCTTCGAGATCGGCTGGATGATCTGGCTGACCCGTATCAGCTCGGCGGCCGCACTCAGCAATGCGCTGGCCGATGCGGTCGCGCGCTTCTGGCCCTGGGCCGGGGCCGGCACGGGTCGCCTTGCCGTGATCGTGCTGTCGCTGGGTTTCCTGACCGGCGTGAACATCATCGGCGTGCGCTCGGCGGCCCGCACCGGCATCGTGCTGGTGATCGGCAAGATGCTGCCGCTGCTGCTGTTCGTGGCCATCGGCGCGTTCTACATCGATCCGCAGCTGGCGTTCTCCGGCCAGCGCCCGGACCCGCACGACCTGCAGCGCATGGGTGAGGCCGCATTGTTGCTGCTGTATGCCTACGCTGGTTTCGAGAACATCCCGGCGGCAGCCGGCGAGTACCGCAATCCCCGTCGCGACATTCCGTTCGCGTTGATCACCATGATCATCACCGTCACCGTCATCTACGGCGCGGTGCAGGTGGTGGCGCAGGGCACCCTGGCCGGGCTTGCGTCGTCGCCGACACCGCTGGCCGATGCCGCAGCCGGATTCGGCGGTGAGGCACTGGCGTTGATCCTGACCGTCGGTGCGACCATCTCCATCCTCGGCACCAACAGCAATACGATGATGATGGGCCCGCGCTTCCTGTTCGCGCTTGCCCGCGATGGCTACGGGCCGAAGATCCTCGCGCAGGTCCATCCGCGCTTCCGCACACCGGCTGCCGCGATCTTCTGCCAGGGGCTGATCGCCCTCGGCCTGGCGCTGTCCGGTTCGTTCGTGCAGTTGGCGCTGCTGTCGATGACCACGCGACTGTTCGCCTATATCGGAACCGCGGCGGCCGTGCTGGTGCTGGCCAAGCGCTACGCCGACCGGCCGGGCGCACTGAAGCTGCCGGGCGGGCCGCTGATTCCGGTCCTGGCCCTGCTGCTCTGCCTGGCCCTGTTCGCCAGTGCCAGCTGGCAGAACATCGCCGCCGCACTGGTCGCCTTCGCCATCGGCGCAGTGATCTACAAACTGCCGCGCAAGGACGTAGGCGCCTGATGATCGGCAGCGACGGCGCGGATGGAGGACACCTTCCCTTCACGCGAGCGGACCGGACTGTTAACCGCCATGGCGGCATGATCGAAGCTCATCCACCACGGAGCCCGATCGATGAGCCCCGAGTACCAGATCCCCGGCCGCGTGCCGGATGACAGCGCACCGCGCCAGGCCGTTTCCGACTTCTGGCGCGAGCGTTACACCGCGGAACCCTATTACGACAACCAGCTGTTCTTCGAGGACTACGAGCCGGCCTATCGCATCGGCCACGCTGCCCGTGCGCAGGACATGATCCGCGCGTACGAAGAGGTGGAGGCCGAACTCGAGTCCCGCTGGGCGAGCGAGCGCGGCAAGAGCCGGCTGGAATGGGCGCAGGCCCGCAACGCCGTCCGCCGCGGCTGGGAAGAAGCGGTCAACCTGGACCAGCGCCTGGACCGGGGCGTACCGCGCGGCACCTGAGGGCACCCCGCGCTGCGGCCGGGCCATGCCAGGCTGTCCTTCGGCACTGCGGCAGAGCCGGGCATGGTCCCGGCTCTGCGCAATCCGGGCGTCAGTCCTGTTCCGGCAGCGGCGGCACGGCCTGACCGCGTGCATTGCCGCCGTTGGCGGCGATCAGGTCGCGGGTGTTCTTCTGCACCGCGACCGCGCCGAACAGCGCAAGTGCGAAGGCCATGGCGTAGAAGCCCTTCTCGCTCAACAGCAACGTGGCATTCCACAGGCCCACCAGCAACAGCAGCAGCGCCGACAGCAGGGCGAACCAGCACAGCGCGTAGTACAGGCCGCTGACCGGGATGCCCTCCACGCGGTCGCGCACGCTCTTCTGCAGCGATACCGCCGCGAACAGGCCATAAAGCAGCAACGCCAGGTAGTAGCCCTTCTCGTTCAGGGCCATTTCGGCGTTGAACAGGCCGATCAGATAAGCCACCGCGCCAAGCAGCAGCGCCACCCACGAAGCGGCGACGAAGGCGGGAGATGGCTTGTGGGTCGGAACAGTGTGCATTGCAGATCCTTGGCAGACAGACGGGCATGCATTGCCCGGGCGTGCCCACCCTAGACGATCCGCCCCACGTCGCACAGGGGGTAGCAGGACCTTCGGGCCACGACGGTCACACCCGCAGTGGTATACAAGGGAACGCTTGGCCATCCGCATCCCCGCCCTGGAGATTCCCATGACCCGCACGCCCCTGCTGCTTGCCCTCGGCCTGGCGCCGATTCTCGCCACCACTGCCTGCAACGCCGCCGATCCTGCATCCGCTACTGCCGGTACTGCCGCCACCGCTGCTGCACCGGCTGCGGCTGCGGCCGCAACCGACCAGCGGCCGTTCACCGCCACGGAAGTCAGCCGTTTCGATCAACCGTGGGCAATGACCTTCCTGCCCGATGGCAGTCTGCTGGTCACCGAAAAGCGCGGCAAGCTGCAGCACCTGGACGTGGCCAGCGGCCAGAAGCATGAGATCACCGGCGTACCGAAGGTCGCCTATGGTGGCCAGGGCGGCTTCGGCGACGTCATCCTGCATCCGGACTTTGCCCGCAACCAGGTGATCTACCTCAGCTATGCCGAGGAAGGCACGCTGGATACCCGCGGCGCCGCAGTGGTCCGCGCCACGCTCGCCCTGGACGCCGACGGCGGTGGCCAGCTCAAGGATCTGAAGGTGATCTGGCGACAGACACCGAAGGTCAGCGGGCAGGGCCACTACGGCCATCGCCTGGTGTTCGGTCCGGACGGCAAGCTCTGGATCAGCTCCAGCGAACGGCAGAAGTTCGACCCCGCGCAGGACATGGGCGGCAACCTCGGCAAGATCATCCGCCTCAACGACGATGGCAGCCTGCCGGCGGACAATCCGTTCGCGTCACAGGGCGGCGTGGCTGCACAGGTGTGGTCGCTCGGCCATCGCAACATCCTGGGCATGGCCTTCGATGCCAACGGCAAGCTGTGGGCGCATGAGATGGGGCCGGCGGGCGGAGACGAACTGAACCTGATCGTGCGGGGCGCCAACTACGGCTACCCGGTGGTCTCCAACGGCGACCACTACGACGGCCGGCCGATTCCCGACCACGACACGCGCCCGGAGTTCGCCGCGCCAAAGGTGACCTGGACGCCGGTCATCTCGCCTGCGGGCTTCGTCATCTACAGCGGCACCCTGTTCCCGCAGTGGAAGGGCAGCGGCTTCATCGGCGGCCTGTCCTCCACATCACTGGTGCGCGTGGCCTTCGAGGGCGACAACGCGCGCGAGGCGGAACGCTTCAACATGGGTGAGCGCATCCGTGAAGTGGAACAGGGGCCCGATGGCGCGCTGTGGCTGCTTGAAGATGGCAGCAAGGCGCGCCTGCTCAAGCTCACGCCGAAGACCTGATCAGGTAACGCAGGGTGGCGGGCCAGAGCCCGTCACCCCGCACGCTCACTGGATGGTGATGACCTTCACTTCGGTCCGGGTGCAGGCCGCATCAAGGCACTGGCCGCTCAACCACACCTGGCCATCGCCGATCATCACGCCCTGCTGGTTGACGAACACCTTGCCGAAATCCTGTGCGGACACCGCCTTGACCACGGCCGGCGTGATGATCTTCTCGTAGCTGCGCTGGAATTCGCCCGGTCCGGCGATCGTCTTTCCGCCGCTGATGTTCAACGGGAAACGTATTTCCTCGACGACCGCCGCGCGATCACCGCCGACCACCGCCGTTCTGAAGGCATCGAAGACCTTCTCGTACTGCGCCGCATCACCGAGCAGTGTCTCGATGCGCGCGCGCGCATCTTCGGTCTGTTCGCTCGTGGGTGCCGCAGGTGCTGCCGGTGCTGCCTGCACGGGTTCGGCCGGCGGTGCGGCAGCGGGCGTTGCCTCCGGAGCCGTCGGCGGCGCCGGCTGTGCACAGGCTGCCAGCAGCAGCGCGGGGGCAAGGAAAGCACTCTTGCGCATGGTCGGGCTCCATCGGATCACGAACCCCGATGGTAGCGCCGGGTCAGGCCCGGCGTGTTTGCCATGGGTGACGACGCGCACACCCACAGCGATGGTAGCGCCGGGGGGGGGGGGGGGGTGTGGGGGGTTGTTTGCCGCCGGGCCCCCCCCCCCCCCCCCGCCGGGGGGGCGCCGGCCCCGCGGGGGGGGGGGGCGCCCCCCCCCCGCCCCCCCCCCCCCCCCCGCTACCGTTCCCGTTCAGCCCTTCAGCAGTTCGAACTGCACCGGCTCGCCAGCCGCTGACGACGCGCACACCCACAGCTCGAACAGGCCCGGCTCGGCACGCAGCACGCCATCGCGGCCGGTGAACGCCAACTGCTCGCGATGCAGGGTGAACACCACATTGGTGGATTCGCCCGGCTGCAGTGCGATCTTGCGGAAGTCCTTCAGCTCGCGCACCGGCCGCACGCGGCTGGCCACGCGGTCATGGATGTACAGCTGCACCACTTCCTCGCCGGCCACGGTACCGGTGTTGGTCAGCGTGGTGGTGATGGTCAGGGTGTCGTCCCAGCCCAGCTGTGCCGTGCTGAGCTGCGGCACGCCATAGGCGAAGGTGGTGTAGCCGATGCCATGACCGAACGGATACAGCGGCTCGTTGGGAATCTCGCGCCAGCGTGCCTTGAACTCCGACATCGTCGGCAGTTCGGGGCGGCCGGTACGCGGATGGTTGTAGAAATACGGTTGCTGGCCGGACACCTGCGGGAAGCTGACCGGCAGGCGGCCGGACGGGCTGTAGTCGCCGAACAGCACATCGGCCACCGCATGACCGGTCTGCGTGCCCAGGTACCAGGTGACCGCCACGGCCTGTGCATTGCGCACCGCACCTTGCAGGGCCAGCGCGCGGCCATTGCGCAGCAGCACCACCAGCGGCTTGCCGGTCATCGCCACCGCCTCGGCCAGTGCCTGCTGCGCCGGCGGCAGGGTGATCTCCACGCGCGACTGCGCTTCGCCGCTGTAGCGCTGAGGCTCGCCCAGCGCCAACACCACCACGTCGGCACGCAGCGCAGCCGCCACGGCGGCTTCGGTGCCCCCGGGGATCGCGGTTTCCAGATCGCAACCGGGCACGATCTCCAGCAGCGACGCGTCACCGATGGCGGCACGCACACCGGTTTCCAGGTCCACATAACGCTGCTTGTCGCCGAACAGGGTCCAGCAGCCTTCGATGTTTTCGCGGTCCTGCACGAACGGGCCGATCAGCGCGATCTTCTGCCCGGTCTTCTGCAGCGGCAGCACGTTGTCACGGTTGTTCAGCAGCACGATCGAACGGCGCGCGGCATCGCGCGAGAGCTCATCATGTGCGGCGATGTGCGAGTCGTCCGCTTCGCGGGCCGGGTCCAGCGACCGGTACGGGTCGTCGAACAGGCCGATGGTTTCCTTCAGCCACAGGATGCGGCGCACGCCCTCATCCAGCACCGCCATCGGCACCTCGCCGCTTTCCACCAGGCCTGGCAGGTGCTCGGCATAGAAGCCGCTCTGCATGCTCAGGTCCAGGCCTGCGGTGAAGGCCTTGGCGGTGGCGTCGCGGTCATCGGCGGCGTAGCCGTGCGCCACCAGTTCCATGTCGGCGGTGTAATCGGAGATCACCACACCCGGGAACTTCCACTCGCCACGCAGGATGTCGGTGAGCAGTTCTGCATTGGCGCTGGCCGGCACGCCGTTGATGTCGTTGAACGAGGACATCACCGTGATCGCACCGGCATCGAAGGCCGCCTTGAACGGCGGCAGGTGCACGTCGCGCAGGGTCTGCGGCGAGATGTCCACCATGTTGTATTCCATGCCGGCCATCACCGCGCCATAGGCGGCGAAATGCTTGGGCGTGGCCAGCAGCGAATCGGCGGCACGCAGGTCGCTGCCCTGGAAGCCGCGCACACGGGCGGCGGCGAAGGCACAGCCCAGCACCACGTCCTCGCCTGCGCCTTCGGCGCCACGGCCCCAGCGCTGGTCGCGGGCGATGTCCACGGCAGGCGCATAGGTCCAGTGCAGGCCGGCGGCGGTGGCCTCGACCGCAGTGGCGCGGGCGGTGCGCTCGGCCAGGTCCGGCTCGAAGCTGGCGGCCTCGCCCAGCGGGATCGGGAACACGGTGCGCATGCCGTGGATGACGTCGGCCGCGAGGATGACCGGGATGCCCAGCCGGCTCTCCTCGGTCGCGACCTGCTGGATGCGGCGGCCCAGTTCGGCGCCCACCCCGTTGAACAGCGAGCCGACCTTGCCCTCGCGCACCTGCTGCAGCACCTGGTCGGCATTGCGCACGTTGGCTTCCGGGTTCACGTCCGGGGCGAACGGGCGGACCATGTCCGCGAAAACACCCAGCTGGCCGACCTTTTCCTCGACGGTCATCTGGGCAATGAGGGATTCGATGCGTTCGGAGGCCACCGGCAGTCCTTGATGAAAACGTTTACAAGCCCGGCATTCTAGCGATCCCGGGCCATTTGGCGAGAGGTTTCGGCATTCAGTTTCATCCACCAGCGGGGTCCGTACGGTCCCGCGGGCGGCACGGCAGCTTACTCCGAGCGGGCCGACTGGCGCTGCCCGGCCATCAACATGGCGTCGCTGGACGCCTGGAACACCCTCAGGCCGAAGGCCGGCAGGATCGCCAGCAGATGGTCGAAAATGTCCGACTGCACGGCCTCGTACTCCGCCCAGGCGGTAGTGCGGGTGAAGCAGTACAGCTCCAGCGGCAGGCCCTCGGTGGTCGGTTGCAGCTGTCGCACCAGCAGGGTCATGTCGGTGTGGATACCCGGGTGGCTGCGCAGGTAGCGCTCCACATAGGCCCGGAACGTGCCCAGATTGGTCACCCGGCGGCTGTTCACGTCCGCCACGCCCTGTTCGCGCAGGCGCCCGTTCCACTGCCCCAGCTCCTGCTCCTTGTCGCGCAGGTAGTCGCGCAGCAGGGCGAACTCACCGAGGAAGGCCAGGTCGCCCTCGTCCAGGAAGCCGACGCTGTGCTGGTCCAGGTACAGCGCGCGCTTGATGCGTCGGCCACCGGCCTCCTGCATGCCGCGCCAGTTCTTGAACGACTCGGTCACCAGCTTCTTGGTCGGGATGGTGGTGATGGTCTTGTCGAAGTTCTGCACGGTGATGGTGTGCAGGGCGATGTCGATGACGTCACCATCGGCGTTCTGGCTCGGCATCTCGATCCAGTCGCCGATGCGCACGCGGCCATCGCCACTGATCTGCACGCTGGCCACCAGCGAGAGGATGGTGTCCTGGAAGATCAGCATCAGCACGGCCGTGGCCGCACCCAGGCCGGTCACCAGCGGGCCCAGCGCCACGCCCAGCAGGGTGGAGATGATCGCCAGGCCGGCCGCCACGAAGATCACGATCTTGACCACCTGCAGGTAGCCCTTGATCGGCTTGTTGCGCGCATCCGGCTTGCGCTCGTACAGGCTGTTGGCCGCATCCAGCGCATGCGAGAAGGCCAGCGAGACGGTCAGCACCGCCCACACGATGCACAGCTTGACGATGACGCTGACCAGCCCGGGCGGCAGATCGGGAATGAGGGTGATGCCAGAGGCGATCACCTGGCTGGGCACCACGTTGGACAACCGCGAGATGACCCGCATCAGATGGCTGCCACGCCCGGATTCGGCACCGGGCAGGCGCTGCAGCAGACGGCGCAGGCCGCGCACCAGGATGCGCTTGGTCACCCAGTTGGCCAGGCCCGCCGCGAGCAGCAGCGCCGAAATCATCAACGCCAGGTAGGCGCCGGGATAGGGTTCCAGTGTGTTCTGCAGCCGCTCCATCCACTGTACCGCCACCACCGCATCCACCATCAGTCGTCTCCTGTTTCAGTCATTTCGCATGAAGAAGTTGCCGGCCGCCGGCCGACGCTGCTGTTTCAGCCGCGTTCGCGCTCGATGATCACGCCGACCGCGCGCGCGCCGCGCACCGCTCCCGGCTTGCTCAGCTTCAGCCGCAGCCAGCGCACATCGAACTCGTCGAGCACGATCTGCGCGCAACGCTCGGCCAGGGTCTCGACCAGGCCGAACTCCGATTCGCGCACGAACTGCTCCAGCCGCTTGCTGACCGCCTTGTAGTTGAGGGTATGGGCGATATCGTCGGTCGCTGCCGGGCGCCGGTTGTCGAAACCCATCTCCAGGTCGAACACCAGGTCCTGCCGGATCCGCCGTTCCCAATCGTAGATGCCGATCAGGGCGTCGATCGTCAGCCCCTCGATGAAAACCTTGTCCATTGCGGTTACCAGCCGGAAAACAGACGGTCATGGTAACGGCACGGAACCACCACTGCCTGAAACGACCGGATCCCGGCACGTCCGCCGCTACGGTCGCAGCCTGTGTGGATGGGTGCGCCGCGGGTCACACCGCGGGCAGCGTCGCCATGTCCCAGCGCGGGGTCACGTCAACCTTCGGCGGGTTGTGCTGCCCGGCCTGCAGGCGCAGGGCGCCGGCGAAAGCGATCATCGCGCCGTTGTCGGTGCACAGCGCCGGCCGCGGGAAGCAGGCACGCCCCCCGAGGCGTTCGGCCATCTGCTGCAGGCGGGCACGCAGCCGCGTATTGGCACCGACACCGCCGGCCACCACGATCACATTGGTGCCGGCTGCTTCCAGCGCGCGTTCGCACTTGATCGACAGGGTCTCCACCACCGCATCCTCGAAACCGCGCGCGATGTCGGCGCGGGTCTGGTCGCTCTGGTCGCTGTCACGCCAGGCCATCAGCACCTGGGTCTTCAGGCCGGAGAAGCTGAAATCCAGACCCGGGCGATCGGTCATCGGCCGCGCGAAACGGTAGGCCCCCGGGGTGCCCTGTTCGGCCAGCCTGGCCAGCTGCGGGCCGCCGGGATAGGGCAGCCCCATCAGTTTGGCAGTCTTGTCGAAGGCTTCGCCGGCCGCATCGTCCAGGGTCTCGCCCAGCAGGCGGTAGCGGCCGATGGCATCGACCGCCACCAGCTGGGTGTGGCCACCGGACACCAGCAGGGCCACGAACGGGGCCTGCGGCGGATCGTCCTCCATCAAGGGCGCCAGCAGGTGCCCTTCCATGTGGTGCACGCCCACGGCCGGCACCTCCAGTGCCCAGGCCAGGGCACGGGCCACCCCGGCACCGACCAGCAGCGCACCGACCAGCCCGGGGCCAGCGGTATAAGCCACGCCATCGATGTCGTCCACGCCCAGGCCCGCCTCGGCCAGGGTCTGCCGGACCAGCGGCAGCAGCTTGCGCACGTGGTCACGGCTGGCCAGCTCGGGCACCACACCGCCGTACTCGGCGTGCAGGGCGATCTGGCTGTAGACCGCATGGGCGCGCAGGGCCGCGCTGCCGGTCAGGTCGGTGTCGTACACCGCCACGCCGGTCTCATCACAGGAAGATTCGATGCCAAGGACTCGCATGCCTGCTATTATGACGCCCCTGCCGCCCCCTCGGGGTGACGTGCAGATCCCACTGCATCCGTATTGCTGGCCCGCATTCAGGCTTGCGTGCTTGCAGTTTGTTGATTCGCCGCTATAATGTGCGGCTCGCCGGGCGTGACCCGGTTCTACTGTGTCCCGGAGATTCCATGCCCAGCGTCAAAGTCCGCGAGAACGAGCCCTTCGAGTTTGCTCTTCGCCGCTTCAAGCGCACTTGCGAAAAGGCCGGTGTGCTGGCCGAAACCCGCAAGCGCGAGTTCTACGAAAAGCCGACCCAGGAGCGCAAGCGCAAGGCCGCCGCTGCTGTGAAGCGTCAGCTGCGCCGCTCGTCGCGCGACGTCACCAAGCGTCAGCGCCTGTACTGATCGGACGCATCTTCATTGCGGCGGGTTCGTCCTTCCGCGGTGAAGCCGAAGCCGGCACGCGCGAGCGTCGCCGGCTTTTTGCGTTTCCGGGCCCGGGCAACCGCCCTGCCCCACTACCACCACGAGGTCTCCCATGAGCATGAAGCAGCAGCTCACCGATGACATGAAGGCCGCCATGAAGGCGGGCGAGAAGGACAAGCTGGGCGTGATCCGCCTGATCAACGCCGCGATCAAGCAGAAGGAAGTGGACGAGCGTATCGAGCTCGACGACACCGCCGTGATCGCCGTGCTGGACAAGATGGTCAAGCAGCGCAAGGACTCGGTCAGCCAGTACGAAGCGGCCAACCGTGAAGACCTGGCCGCGATCGAGCGTGCCGAGATCGTGGTCATCGAGGCCTACCTGCCCGCCAAGATGGGTGAGGCCGAGATCGCCGCCGCCATCCAGGCCGCCATTGCCGAAACCGGTGCCACCGGCCCGGCCGACATGGGCAAGCTGATGGGGGCGCTGAAGCCGAGGCTCGCCGGTCAGGCCGACATGGGCGTGGTGTCCAGGCTGGTCAAGCAGGCCCTGGCTGGCTGATCCGCCACCGCCCCTGCCGGACACGACAAGGCCCGCTTCACGCGGGCCTTGTCATTGCTGCAGCGGCCAGGCCAGCGCTTACACCTGGCGGCAGTTGCGCAGGGTCATGGAACTGCCCTCCACCGCGCTGACCTCGCCTTCCAGCTTGGCCCAGTCGCGCTCGCGCAGCATGGCGAAGTTGGCCGCCTGGTCCGGAGCGAATTCGCAACGGATGGTGTAGTTGTTGTTGTTGAAGGTGTCATTCTGGCGGATCCGCAACAGGCCACGGGTCGGCGTCACCAGGTAGTTGATCGATCCGACCTCACCCGGACGGCTGGAGTAGCTGTTCGAGTTGACCGTGTAGATCTGGCCGTCGATCCGGTAGCGGCGACCGATGTACTTGGCATACACCGGCAGGAAGGTGGCCGAACGGTCGCCCAGGTCTTCCTTGTTGGTGGTGGTGCCCAGCAGCAGGTCCTTGAAGCTGCCCGCAGCGTTGTAGGCCGCCATCGTATCGCGCACCTCCTTGCCCATCTTCTTGGACAGGTCCGGCGCGGTCACGTCCTCCGCCACGGAAGTCGGATACTGCGCGCGCGCAGCGGCGGCCAGCGCGTCCCCCTGGCTGCCCCCCTTGAGCTTGTCCAGCATGTCGCACATCGACTTGCGGGCATCCTCCTGGGCGATGGTCTGGCCGCGGGCCAGCTTGGTGGCCAGGGTGACCCGGCCGCTGCGGTCGGCGGTGCCGATCAGCACCAGGGGCGTGCGCAGGCCCTTGGTCTGGATCAGGTACTGGTTGCCGGTATCGCCTTCCACCAGCTGGCCGCCCACCTCGAACTGGTCATCGGCACCGATCTTGCGAAGCTGGTCCAGTGCACTCTGCACCTTCAGACCGGGCACCGTCAGGTCGGCCATGTACATCGCGCCATTGCGCGGATCCCCTACCGTCTTGAAGGCCTTTTCGCAGGCCGTGGACGCCGCAGCGGCCGAACCGCTCGTCGCCAGCAGCAACACCATCGTGGTGCAGACCATCCCTTTCATAACGCGTCCTTTTGCAGAGAAGTTGGATTGTCGTGGCCCCGCACACAGGCAGTGGGCCCGGATACCGCGGCGGCAGCCCCAGCGCGCCCTCGGTCCGGGCAGAAGGATAACGCGGACTTCGCTGCATTCTGCGACCGCGCTTCCACTTCACCTGCCGCAACGCCGGCATCTGCTAGAAAAGGAAGCCTGTACCGCTCCAGCCGACGCCGTAGATGCCGCATCCCCGCACCTTCCTGCCCATCGTCCGATCGCGCCTGGAGAAGCTGCAGGACAGCTTCCCGATGGCCGTGGCCAAGCGCTTCGTCGAAATCGACGTCCTGACCCAGGCCGCATCGGTTTCGTTCTATTCCCTGCTGTCGATGGCGCCGTTGCTGGTGCTGCTGCTGTGGTTGACCGCCTCGCTGTACCCGCCCGCGCAGCAGGCGCTGATCAGCCAGATCGGCTCGGTGGCCGGCAGCAGCGTGGCCAGCGTGGCCGATACCGTGCTGCACAACGCCAACAGCCAGCCGAGCATGGGCTCGCTGGCCGGGTTGTGGAGCACCCTGCTGCTGTTCGTCGGCGCCACCGCCGTGTTCGCACAGCTGCAGAACGCGCTCAACCGCATCTTCCATACCAGCGGCCAGCGCCTGGAAGGCGTCCAGGCCTGGCTGCGCAAGCGCGTGTTCTCCTTCGGCGTGGTGCTGGCGCTGGGCTTCCTGCTGATCCTGTCGATGACCGCCACCACCGCCCTGCAGGTGGTATTCGCGCAGCTGCCATCGGTGTTGCCGGCCATCGGTTACGTGACCACGCTGCTGCTGTACACGCTGGCCTTCGCCTTCCTCTACCACTATCTGCCCGACCGTCGCGTGGCCTGGCGCCAGGCCTTCATCGGCGGGGCCATCACCTCGCTCCTGTTCGCCCTGGGGCGCTACGGCATCGGCGTCTACATCGCCACCGTGGCGCCCGGCAGCGCCTACGGTTCGATGGGCGCCCTGGTGATCGCGCTGGTCTGGATCTACTACGCTACCGCGGTGTTCTTCGTCGGCGCCCTGATGACCGCGGTGATCGACGAGCGCCTGAGTGCCCGGGCACAGCGGGCGGCCGCCAGCGCCGGCGGCAGCAGCGAACAACAGGCCGGCCCGACCATCGCCAGCGAGTAAACTAGGGGGACCTGCCGCCCCTGCTGCGCGCCCCGGCGGCCGCGCCCTGCCCTGCTGCCCATGGCCCGTATCCCCGACGCTTTCATCGACGACCTGCTGGCCCGCACCGACATCGTCGAGGTGGTGGGCAGCCGTGTGCCGTTGAAGCGACAGGGCAAGGAGTACGCGGCACGCTGCCCGTTCCATGACGAGCGCTCGGCCTCGTTCACCGTCTCGCCGACCAAGCAGTTCTATCACTGCTTCGGCTGCGGTGCGCACGGCACCGCAATCAGCTTCCTGATGAACTACGACCGCCTCGAGTTCCTCGACGCGGTGGATGAGCTGGCCAAGCGCGCCGGCATGGACGTGCCGCGCAGCGAGAACCCGCGCAGCGCCCAGCAGCAGGACGACAGCCGCGAACTCTATTCGGCACTGGATGCAGCGGCGCGCTTCTTCCAGAAGAACCTGGAGGGCAGCGACAAGGCCCGCGCCTACCTTGACGGCCGTGGCGTGGACGAACAGAACCGCGCCCGCTTCCAGATCGGCTATGCGCCCGACGGCTACAGCGGCCTGCGCGATGCGCTGGGCAAGGACGAGCGGCGGATGAAGCTGCTCGACCGTGCCGGCCTGTTTTCCAAGAACGACCGGGGGCACGTCTACGACAAGTTCCGCGACCGGGTGATGTTCCCGATCTTCGACCGCCGTGGACGGGTGATCGCCTTCGGTGGCCGGGTGTTCGAGAAGGACGACGGTCCCAAGTACCTCAATTCGCCCGAAACCGCGCTGTTCCACAAGGGCCGCGAACTGTACGGCCTGTGGCAGGTGCGCCAGGCGAACCAGAAGATCGAGCGGCTGATCGTGGTCGAGGGTTACATGGACGTGGTCTCGCTGTTCCAGTTCGGCGTCACCCAGGCGGTGGCGACGCTGGGCACCGCGACCACGCCCGACCATGCCGAGCTGCTGTTCCGAAACGCACCGGACGTGTTCTTCTGCTTCGATGGCGATGCCGCCGGCCGCCGCGCCGGCTGGAAGGCACTGGAGTCGGTGCTGCCGCGGATGAAGGACGGCCGCCAGGCCTTCTTCCTGTTCCTGCCCGACGGCGAGGACCCGGACACCATCGTGCGCAAGGAAGGCGCTGAGGCCTTCAACGAACGCCTGAAGCAGGCCACGCCGCTATCGCAGTTCTTCTTCGACGAGCTGACCCGCGAGATCAACATGGGCACGCTGGACGGCCGGGCACGCCTGGCCGAGCGGGCCAGACCGATGCTGGCGCAGATTCCCGATGGCGCGTTCGGTGACCTGATGAAGCAGCAGCTGGCGCAGCTGACCGGGCTCGGTGCGGCCACGCAGAATACCCGCACGGCGATGCCGCAGCGCCCTCCGGCACGGTCGATCCAGCCGGTGGCCAAGCGCAGCCTGGTGCGGGGTGCGATCGCCGTGCTGCTGCAGCAGCCGTCGCTGGCGCTGACCCTCGGCGGCAAGCATCACTTCCAGGGCCTGCGCCTGCCGGGTGTGGAGCTGCTGCTGGAGCTGCTGGCGCTGGTCGAACAGCGTCCCGATATCAGCACCGGCGCGCTGCTGGAACATTTCGACGGGCGTGAGGAGCAGGCCTCGCTGCACACGCTGGCCGCCCAGACCCTGCCCGGCAGCGAAGCGATCTGGACCCAGGAACTGCACGACGCCGTGGCCCAGCTGGAGAAACAACTGTTGCAGCAACGTCTGGAAGAGCTGTTGGCAAAGCAGCGGCAGCAGGGACTGGACGATACTGACAAGTACGAACTGCGCGAGCTGCTCAAGGCCCGCGCCAGCCTGGGCCGGTAGCGGCGGAACGTTTTAACGGAGAGGACCATGCTGCTGCGCCCGACCTGCCTGCTGTTGCTGTCCCTCTGCCTGCCGCTGGCGGCCTTGGCCGCAGATGCCCCGCTCAATGAAGTCCGCCCCGGCCTGTATGCCGGCGGCCAGCCCAGTGCCGCACACCTGCGCGAACTGGCTGCGCAAGGCGTACGCACCGTGATCGACCTGCGCCAGCCCGACGAGGACCGTGGTTTCGATGAAACCCGCGCGGCCGAATCGCTGGGCCTGCGCTATGTGCGCATCCCGGTGGCCGGCGCCGAGGGCCTGGATGCGGCCAACGTGCGCGCCGTGCACCAGGCCCTGCAGCAGAGCCAGGGGCCGGTGCTGCTGCACTGCGCGTCCGGCAACCGCGCCGGTGCCGTGCTCGGCCTGGTCAATGCACGCTACGAACATGCCAGCCCGGAACAGGCCCTTCAGCTGGGCCAGCGTGCCGGCCTGAAGTCGCTGGAAGCGGTCACCCGCCAGCGTCTGGCCACACCGGTCACCTCGCCCTGAACCCTCCACACCAAGGAGTCTGCCCCCCATGACCCGCTGGTGGTCGCGCCTGCGACCGGACAACTTCACCCTGGCCCTGCTGTGCACGGTCGGCCTGGCGTCGCTGCTGCCGATGAAGGGCGCCGCCGCCATCGTCCTGGACGATGTCACCACGGTCGCCATCGCCGCGCTGTTCTTCCTGCACGGGGCGCGCCTGCCGCGCGAATCGATCATCGGCGGCATGCTGCACTGGCGCCTGCATCTGACCATCCTCGCCTGCACCTTCCTGCTGTTCCCGATGCTGGGCCTGATGTTCAAGCCGCTGTCGGGCTGGCTGTTGACCCCGGAGCTGTACCTGGGCGTGCTGTTCCTGTGCACCCTGCCCTCCACCGTGCAGTCGTCCATCGCCTTCACCTCGATGGCGCGCGGCAATGTGCCGGCGGCCGTCTGCAGCGCATCGCTGTCGAGCATCCTCGGTGTGTTCCTCACGCCGCTGCTGTTGACCGCGCTGGCCGGCACCTCCGGCGGTGTGCATGACCCGCTGCATGCGATCGGCGGCATCATGCTGCAGCTGCTGGTGCCGTTCGTGGCCGGCCACCTGCTGCGCCCGTGGATCGCCGGCTGGGTCGAGAAGCAGCGCGCGCTGCTGCGCTACACCGACCAGGCCACCATCCTGCTGGTCGTGTATTCGGCGTTCGGCGAAGCCGTCACCGAAGGGCTCTGGAGCAAGACCCCCGTGCTGTCGCTGCTGGCAGTGGCCGTGGTAGCTGCCGTCCTGCTCGGTATCGCCATGCCGCTGATCACCTTCATCGCCCGTCGCCTGCACTTCAACCGCGAGGATGAGATCGCCATCGTGTTCTGCGGCTCCAAGAAGAGCCTGGCCACTGGCGTGCCGATCGCCAAGGTGCTGTTCGCCGGGGGCAGCCTCGGTGCCATCGTGCTGCCGGTGATGATCTACCACCAGATCCAGCTGATCGTCTGCGGTGTGATCGCGCAGCGCTACGCACGGCGCAGCTCCTGACCCGGAAATTCATCCACACATGGCGTGGAACTACTGCAGAGCAGAGCCCATGCTCGGCTGATGCCACGCCACGTGTGGACGCCCCTCGCGCCGTCGCTAATCCACGATGGCGGCAGCGATGTCGTGCAGCAATCGGGCGTTACGCTCCACGTCGGTGCCGCGCTCCCCGGTTGCGATCAGGCTGAAGGTCTTGCTGTCTCCCGTCCAGACAAGCTCGACGCGGGTACGGCCAGCGCTGTCAACGCTCTTCTTCAAGTGCGCGAGCGCGCCCTTCACTGTTGTGTTCTGCGCCTCGGCGATGACCTCGATATGCGTGCCCGCGGCGAGGAAGTTGTTCTCGCTGAACTCCACGATGCCGACGCCTTCCAGCTGGAAGAAACGGCTCAGCCCCGAGGACCTGCTTCCATCCAGCACGCCACTGGACTCCATACCGATCAGCTCCGCCGGTCCCAGGAGGCTTGCTTCCAGGCTGCTGGGTGGCTGTGGCAGGCGCTGGCGTAGTTCCGACGCCGAGCGATATCGGCGGGGCAAGGCGGCCAGCAGTTCGGCCCGCGTTGGGATGTTCCCTTCTGCAACCTGCACCACACCCACTGACCGGTCCATGTCCGTGCGAAGCTGATGCTTCACCTCTTCGGGGGCATCCAGGTCTGCCAGTCGCACGATCTGGTAGCTGCCAGCGCCTACGGACGACCCTCTCGTCATCGAGGCCTCCTGCATTGCGGCTTGCATGGCACGTTGATGTAGCCAACGTCCCACCGGATCAGGAGTTGCATCGGTCTGCGATGCCTGGGCCGACATCGACATCAGCAGTGAGGTTGCAAGACAGCAAAGGCTTTTCATGATGCTCACCACTCCGAAAGTTGGCAGTCGACCGCGCTCGTGGACTGGGTGAATACACGCCCGCCCAGCACCCATGTGTGGTATCCATGAACAACCATCCGTTCCGGATCGGTGCCATCGCCTGCGTAGAAGCGCCAGGAGTACAGTCCATTGTTGGGAGCAGCAAGGACATGCTTCGGCTCGATGTTTCCAAGCGGGATATGCCTGGATGCGGCAGAGCCCTGGAAGTTGCGGAACTGGGGCCGTTCGTAGGTAACGGATTCATTGACGAATCCAATGCAGTTGGCCCGACTCAGTGCTTTAACTTCTGCTGTTGCATTGCCGGCCAAGCATGCAAGCGCAGCACATAGAACGATGGGCAGAGAAACATGGCATTTCATTGATTGCTCCACAGAATTGCGATTCATCTCGCAAATCCTGTGTATCTACATTCGACCATCCCGCCTGCGGGATCCATCCGTATCTGTGATCCACTGCCCGCGGTGAGTCAGCAGCGCGGCAGATCCCTACACCGTAGCGGCTCGGCGGGTTGGCAAAGTGCCGCCTCCGGCGAGCGGAAGCCGACATTGAACGCACGGAGTTCTGTGGAAGACCGTCCACGCACGGCGTGGCTGCGCAGCACGCGTGCCGCCTCGATCAGGTCAAGCATGTCCTCCCTGCGACGGCCGTCATGCATCCGGCTGATGCGCCCGCCTTTCCCTGGGATACGGTAGCGCCGGGCCATGCCCGGCGGCAGGCGCCCGTTACAACCAGGGCAGGATCCAGTGGTCGATCAGCAGGAAGGCGAACAGCGCCATCAGATAGACGATGGAGTACTGGAACATCTTCATCGAGAACAGCTCATCCGGCGGATCCAGCATGCGCCACGCATACCAGAGGAACACCGCGTTGAGCACGATCGCACCGCCCAGGTAGAACGGTCCGCTCATGCCCACCAGATAGGGCAGCAGGCAGACCAGGGCCAGCACCACCGAATACACCATGATCTGTCTGCGGGTATGCACTACGCCGTGGGTCACCGGCAGCATCGGGATCTTCGCCTTGGCGTAGTCCTCGCGGCGGAAGATCGCCAGCGCCCAGAAATGCGGCGGCGTCCAGATGAAGATGATCAGCACCAGCAGCGACGAGTACGCCCAGTCCGAAGAGCCCTGCATTCCGGTGACGGCGGCCCAGCCCAGCATCGGTGGCATCGCGCCGGCCAGACCACCGATGACGATGTTCTGCGAGGTCGCACGCTTGAGGTAGACCGTATAGATCACCGCATAACCGATCAGCGAAGCGAAGGTCAGCACGGCGGTGATCACGTTCACCCACAGCACCAGGATCGTCATCGACAGCACGATCAGCGCGCCGGCGAACACCAGCACCTGCCACGGCTTGACCTTGCCGACCACCAGCGGCCGCCACGAGGTGCGCGCCATCTGCGCATCGATGTGCGCATCCAGCAGCTGGTTGATCGCAGCCGCAGCCGAGGCCGCCAGCCAGATGCCGAGGAAGCCGAGCAGGCCCGCGCGTACCTGTTCCCAGCTGGGCACGCCTGGAATGGCCAGGACCATGCCCACCAGGGCGGTGAACACGATCAGGGCGACGACCTTGGGCTTGGTCAGGTCCCAGTACTGGCGGTAATTGGAGAACATCGGATCAGTCCGGGGCACGCAGGCGGGCCAGCAGGCTGACCAGCACGAACAACAGGGCAACGGCCACGCCGTTGTGCGCCACCGCCACTTCCAGCGGCAGCGCCAGCTTCACGTTGAGGATGCCGAGGGTGACCTGCAGCACCAGCAGCACGATCAGCGCAGTCGCCCAGCCCCGCATGCTCGGCAGGCGGAACAGACGCACGCCCAGCCACAGCAGGTAGGCAGCCACCACGATGGCGAACAGGCGATGCGCCAGCTGGATGGCGATGCGCGAGGCGCCATCGAGCACGCCCCCTTCGTAGTCCACGCCGATGCCACGCCACAGGGTGAAGCCTTCGACGAAGTTGTGCTGCGGCCACCACTGGTTGGCACAGCGTGGGAAGTTGTCCAGCGAGGCGCTGCCGCCGCCGCAGGCCAGCGCCGCATAGTTGGCACTGACCCAGCCGCCCAGTGCGATCTGGGTGACCAGCACGACCACGGCGGCACGCAGCAGCCACTTCAGCCTGGGCGCCTCGGCCAGCGTGATCGGCAGATGCGTGGCCCGCCACGCCAGCCACACCAGCAGGCCGAACATCAGCATGCCGCCCAGCAGGTGGCCCATCACCACGATCGGCTTCAGCAGCAGCGTCACCGTCCACATGCCCAGCAGGGCCTGGAAGATCACCACCGCCAGAGTCAGTACCGCCGCGCGCGCCAGATCGATGTTGTTCCAGCGCAAGGCGGCAATCAGCAGTATCGCCTCACCACTCAGGGCCAGGGCACTGGCCGTCGCATGCCAGCCCATCATGTACAACGGTATGCCGGCAGCCACCAGCACGCAGGCGGTGACGACCGCCGCGGTTCCGAACCGGCGCCTGCGCGTGGCCAGCAGGGCCAGGGTCAGGATCTCGATGCCCAGCGCGCCGGCCAGGAAGCGGTGAACCTGCTCGCGCCAGGCCTTGTGCGTTTCCAGAGGACGGATATCGGCGGCCGGGTGGCCAACCGTCTCCTCGATGTGCTGCGGCCAGGTCGCGCGGCCATAGCAGGTCGGCCAGTCCGGGCAGCTCAGCCCCGCATCGGACAGACGGACGAAGGCACCGAACATGATCGTGCTCGCGGTCATGATCATGGCGAACCACGCCAGGCGGTGGAAATTGCGGTGCAGCGCCGGACGCGCGGAAAGGCTCATCAAACAGGACTCACTTCAGTTTCAGCAACGTGGCCATGTCCTTGCGCAGGCCCCCGAGGTCGCTGCCCGGGGCATGGCGCATGATCACGAAGCCGTTCGGATCGATCACGTAGACCGGCAGGCCAGCCGGATCGTCGACGCCGGGCAGGGCCGCGCGCAGCGCTGGCGACGGTGCCAGCGGCCGCAGCGCGGGCAGCGAGGCGATCGACGCCGGTGGCGGACCCAGCCACAGGATCTCGACATTATCGGCGTTATGGCCGAACAGCTGCCACACCTTGCCCAGTCCCTGCGACAAAGTGACGCACTGCGCGTCGCAGGCACCGGCCGGTGCCACCAGCAGGCGCCAGGTGCGCGCCTCCGGATTCCAGGGATAGGCCGTGCCGTCGGCCAGGGTCGGTGGCTGCTGGCGCAGGTCCACCGGGGGTTTGAGCAGCTGTCCACTGTTGCGGTGGCCGGTGGGCTGCCATCCGGAGAAGCGCAGCACGGCCGCCAGCGCCATTGCCCCGAAGAACACGGCGAACAACAGCACCAGGGTCCGGCGACCGGAACCGCGCGCCTGCGGGGATGTAGCAGTGTTCATGCGGGCATTTTCTCATGGTTGGACAGGGGATGCCGGGCGCCCGAAGTCGGGCCGGCGCTAGCGTGGAACGCGCCTGCTGCGCCCTTCCAGCACCAGCGCAACCACCAGCACGGTCAGCGCCAGGCCGAACCATTGCACGGCGTAACCCAGGTGGCGCTGCGGGGGCAGCGTGTTCGGCAGCAGATCGAGGTCGCGTTCATCACCGAAGGGCAGCGCCGGATCAAGCCGCAGCACGCGCTCCGGCAGTGCAGGCAGCCCCAGCGCCGTCGCCAGGCCCTCGGCAGGCAGCCGGCTGGCCAGCCAGCGCTGCGCCTCACCGGTTGCAGAGAACGCCGGGCCCAGCGCCAACCCTGCCGACGGCGGCGGCGCCAGCAGCCCGCGCACGGCCACCGGCGAAGGCGGCGGCGGCAGGTCGGGGAGCGTGCGGTCGGCGGGCAGCGCGCGCCAGCCGAGGTCGACCAGCAGCACGCTGCCGCCGTCGCTGCGGAAGGGGCGATAGATCTTCACCCCGGCCCGGCCGTGCCGGGTCTGGTTGTCCAGCAGCACCACGCCCGGCAGGAAGCGGCCATGGTCGGCCACGCCATGCAGCGCGCCCGGCGCCGCCAGTGCCTGCGCCAGCGGAAGTGCCTGCGCCGCAGCGGGGCCCTGCGCATCCAGCATGGCCTGCTTTGCATGCATGCGCTGCAACTGCCACAGGCCCAGCGCGGTGAATCCCGTGATCGCCACCAGCGCCAGCAGCCAGCCGATCACCCGCGTGTGCTGGCGCATCATGACAAGTCCGCGCAAACGCGGTCAGATAGGCACATCCACCCTGCCCTCGAGCCGCGCATGAGTGATTCGCTGAAGACCCTGCTGGTGATCGCGTTTCTGATCGTCATCGTCTGGAACCTGGGCGCCGGGCTGTACTACCTGCTGGTCGACCGGGGCCAGACCAAGCGCACGGTCAACGCACTGACGCGCCGCATCGCGGTGTCGGTGGCGTTGATCGTACTGGTGATCGTGAGCATCTACATGGGCTGGATCAAACCGCACGGCATCGGTGGCTGAGTACGCCACCGGCATCGGCGCTTACAGCACGTAGACGAACAGGAACAGCATCAGCCACACCACGTCGACGAAGTGCCAGTACCACGCAGCGGCTTCGAACGCGAAATGGTTGTCGCGGGTGAAATGCCCCTTCGCCGAGCGCAGCCACATCACGATCAGCATGATCGTGCCCAGCAGCACGTGCGCACCGTGGAAACCGGTCAGCATGAAGAACGTCGACCCGTAGATGCCCGAGCCGAGCGTCAGGTTCAGCTCCTTGTAGGCGTGGATGTACTCCTCCGCCTGCAGGGCAAGGAAGCCCAGGCCCAGCGCCACGGTCAGGCCCAGCCAGACCAGCAGCTGGCGACGGTGCCCGGCCTTCAGCGCATGGTGGGCGATGGTGAGCGTCACGCCGGAAGTCAGCAGGATCAGCGTATTGATCAACGGCAGGCCCCAGGCCGGAATGGTCTGGAAGGCCCCGCCGATCGCCGCCGGGCCGTTGGTGGGCCACCCCGCGGAGTAGCCCTGCCACAGCAGCTCGTTGGTCATCACCCCGCGGCCCTCGCCGCTGAGCCAGGACAGGCCCAGGTGGCGGGTGTAGAACAGTGCGCCGAAGAATGCGCCGAAGAACATCACCTCGGAGAAGATGAACCAGACCATGCCCATCCGGAACGAACCATCGACCTGGCGGTTGTAGTTGCCGGCCTGCGACTCGCGCACCACGTCGCTGAACCACCAGAACAGGGTCAGCACCAGCATCGCGATGCCGATGTAGAACGTCCAGCGCCCCCAGCTGGCATCGTTGAGCCAGCTGGCCACGCCCACCATGGTCACCATCATCGCGATGGAGCCCACGAATGGCCATTTGCTCTGGGCCGGGACGAAGTACACGTTGGCGTCGGTCGGTGTCTGGGCCATGTCGTTATCCGGGTCAGGGAGCGGCGTGCGCGCCTTCCGAAGTGGCGGCCGGAGCCAGCCGATCGGACAGCGCGTCGTTGCGGTAGAAGGTGTAGGACAGGGTGATCGTCTTGATTTCCGGCGGCAGATCCGGATCGACGATGAAGCGCACCGGCATGTCGCGCTTCTCGCCGGCCTGCAGCGTCTGCGCGGTGAAGCAGAAGCACTCGGTCTTGCTGAAGAATCCGGAGGCACGTGCTGGCGCGACAGAGGGCACCGCACTGCCGACGATCGCCTGTGGGCCGTCATTGCGGGCGTAATACAGCGCCTCGTTCAGCTCACCGGGCACCACGTCCATGGTCAGCTGCTCGGGATGGAATGCCCATGGCAGCCGCGAATTGACCCCGCCATCGAACTCCACCCGCACGGTGCGCTTTGCGGTGGCAGCCCCCACGCTGGCCTCGCTGCCCGGGCCGCGCTCCAGGCGCACGCCGAACACCTTCTCGCACGCGATGCGATACAGCGGCACCAGCGAGAAGGTCAGCAGGAACACGGCCACGGCAACGCCGATCAGGCGCGGCAGGCCGGCGCTGGGCGACGGTGTGCTGGCCGGTGTCGGGCTCATCGTCCGATCACCCCGCTGAGAATGAAGGTGGCATAGACCAGTACGGCGATGGCGCCCACCACGACCGCCGTGCGCCGGGCACGCCGGCGCTGCTGTTCGATGCCCTGAGTCTCGCCGCCGTACGGCCGGGCCCTGCCCGGCTGCTCTTCGACAGCCGAGCCGGGCTCGGCTCTACAGGTCTGGAGCGGGCTCTCGTTATGCATGCCCCACCTCAATGCGTGATGTCGTCATGCGCCAGATCGCCCGGGCGCAGGATCGGCGGGGTGGTGAAGGTATGGGCCGGTGCCGGCGACGGCAGCGTCCACTCCAGGCCACGCGCCCCTTCCCAGGACCGATCGGCCGCCTTCTCGCCATTGCGCAGCGAGGACAGCAGGATCGCCGCCATCATGAAGGGCGTGACGAACATGCCGAATGCGCCGATCGAGCTGATCAGGTTCCAGTCGGCGAACGCCACGCTGTAATCGGGAATACGGCGCGGCATCCCGGCCAGGCCGAGGAAGTGCTGCGGGAAGAACAGCAGGTTGACGAACACGATCGACCACCAGAAGTGCACCTTGGCCCACTTCTCGCTGTACATGCGACCGGTCCACTTCGGCCACCAGTAGTACACCGCGGCAATCAGCGCGAACACCGCACCGGTCACCAGCACGTAGTGGAAGTGGGCAACGACGAAGTAGGTGTCGTGGTACTGGAAGTCGGCGGCGACGATGGCCAGCATCAGACCGGAGAAGCCGCCAATGGTGAACAGGATGACGAAGGCCACCGACCACAGCATCGGCGCCTCGAACGTCAGCGAGCCACGCCACATCGTGCTGACCCAGTTGAAGACCTTCACGCCGGTCGGGATCGAGATCAGCATGGTGGCGAACATGAAGTAGATCTCGCCGCCCAGCGGCATGCCCACGGTGAACATGTGGTGGGCCCAGACGATGAACGACAGGAAGGCGATCGCAGCCGTGGCGTACACCATCGCCTGGTAGCCGAACAGCGGCTTGCGGCTGAAGGTGGGAATGATCTCGCTGACCACGCCGAAGGCGGGCAGGATCATGATGTACACCTCGGGGTGGCCGAAGAACCAGAAGATGTGCTGGAACATCACCGGGTCACCGCCACCGGCGGCGTTGAAGAAGCTGGTGCCGAAGAACTTGTCGGTCAGCAGCATGGTCACCGCACCGGCCAGCACCGGCATCACCGCGATCAGCAGGAAGGCGGTGATCAGCCAGGCCCAGCAGAAGATCGGCATCTTCAGCAGGTCGATGCCCGGCGCGCGCATGTTGAGCACGGTGGCGATGATGTTGATCGCGCCCATGATCGAACTGATACCGGCCACGTGGATGGCGAACACAGTGAAGGCCACGTTGTAGCCGCCCTGCAGCGACAGCGGCGGATACAGCGTCCAGCCACCGGCCGGCGCACCTCCGGGCAGCAGGAAGGTGAGCAGCAGCAGGCTGAAGGCCACCGGCAGCAGCCAGAACGACCAGTTGTTCATGCGTGGCAGGGCCATGTCCGGCGCACCGATCTGCAACGGCACCATCCAGTTGGCCAGGCCGACGAAGGCCGGCATCACTCCGCCGAAGATCATCACCAGTGCGTGCACGGTGGTGAGCTGGTTGAAGGTTTCCGGCCTGACGAACTGCAGGCCCGGCTGCATCAGCTCGGCGCGGATGATCACGCTCATCGCCGCGCCGATGATGAACATGATGAAGCTGAAAAGCAGATACAGGGTGCCGATGTCCTTGTGGTTGGTCGAGAAGAACCAACGCTCGAAGAAACCCGGGTGGTGGTGGTGGTCGTCGTGCCCAACTGCCGAGTGCGCCATTGCAAAACACCTCTCAGAATCGGTTGTCGCCACGGCCGCAGGCGGCCGCGGGATTTACATCACGCGCCGCTGGCCGCGGTGGCAGGGGCGGCACCCGCTTCGGCGGCGGCAGGTTCGGCCGGCGCGGCAGGCGTCTCCGCCGCAGGCGCAGCCGGTTCGGCCGGGGCTGCGGCCGGCGGTGCCGGCTTGCGCTGCGCCAGCCACTGCCTGAACTCCTCCTTGGACACGGCCTCGACCACGATCGGCATGAATCCGTGGTCCTTGCCGCACAGTTCAGCGCACTGCCCGCGATAGACGCCCGGCTGCTCGATGCTGGTCCAGGCCTCGTTGATGAAGCCGGGAATGGCATCCTGCTTCCAGCCCAGCGCCGGCACCCACCAGGCGTGGATCACGTCGTCGGAGGTGATGACGAAACGGACCTTGGTATCGACCGGCAACACCAGCCGGTTGTCGACATCCAGCAGGTAGTGGGGATGGCTCTCGCGCGTCGGCACCTTGCCACTCTGCCGCATGCGGTCCGACTCGCGGTCCAGGCGGCTGGTGAAGGTGACGTTCTCGCCCAGGTACTCGTACTTCCACATCCACTGGTAGCCGGTGACCTTCACCGTCATCTCGGCATCGCGGGTGTCGTACATCTTGATCAGGTTGGCCGTGGCCGGCCATGCCATCACCACCAGGATGATCACCGGGATCACCGTCCAGATGATCTCGGCCTTGGTGTTGTGGCTGAAGGTGGCTGCGACCGCCCCCTTGGATTTGCGGAACTTGAAGATGGCGTAGGCCATCGCCCCGAACACGATCACGCCGATCACCGTGCAGACGATCAGCGAGAGATTGTTCGACTCCCAGGCCAGGCGCGAGGTCTGGGTTACCCCCTTGCCCATGTTCAGCTGCCACGGCTTGGGATCGGCCGCCTGGGCCCATGCCATCGCCGGAACCCATCCCCCGGCCACCACTGCGGCGGCCATTGCAACGCACTTCGTGCCCCACCTGCTGCTTTGCTTCATTGCCTAGACCCTTAGCGTCGTCGGTTGCCGCCATCGCTGGCGGCGAGCAAGCCTTCAAGTGTCTCTGCGAGCGTCTGACGTTCGGCCGGCGCGAGGAAACTCCCCACCTCCACCTGCCGGCCGCTGGACGCAAGCCGGACCCTCTCATCGTCGGCGAGCAGGCGCACCCAATGCGGGTGAGCCCGGAACACCGGCAATCCACCGGGTACGGGGATGACCTCCACATACGCCGGCACTACCCGGATTTCCTCCTGCCGTTCGCCGCTGCGCCACAGGGCACGTAACGCGGCTGCCAGCAACAGGCTGTACAGCAGCGCGAACAGGGGGGCGAATGCATTGCCGGCCAACCACCCCAGGGCGGAGACCAGCCACATCGCTCCCGACAACACGGTGAACAACAGGACGAACTGCCGGGCATCGAGCGCCCGTGGGGGACGCAGCCGCAGCTGCGTACCTGACCCATCTGGAGCTGGAAGCACCTCGATCATGTCGCAACCGCGTTCCTGCCGCGGGAAACGTCTCGATGGTAGCCCCGCCGTCTCACCGGTAGCAAGGGTGCATTCACACTTTTTGCCATGCTGCAATACAGCATTCGCCCGGCGCCGCAAATGACGAATTCAGCACAAATAGTGTCGCGCTTGCTGAACACGCTGAATCCACCACCGTTAGGGGCTATCAGCATTCACGAAGGCGGCCGCGGGGCACTTCCGAAGGGCGCAAAAATGATTAAAATCGCCAAGTTTTCCATTGGCCGGACCGGCATGAACGCACCCTCCTCCTCCCTTGCCGCCCACGACGCCCTGCGTCCCGGCGCGCTGCTGTCGCCGGAACTGCCGGCGTCCCCCAACCCGTTCCGCCAGGCCATTACCGACGCCTGGCTGAAGGACGAGGCCAGCCACGTCCGTGAGCTGCTGGCGCAGGCCCGCCTGCCCGCCGAGGAACAGGCCCGGGTGCAGGCGCTGGCCGCCGATCTGGTCGGCCGCGTGCGCGTGCGCGCCAAGGACCAGGGCGCGATCGAAGCCTTCATGCGCCAGTACGATCTGGGCAGCGAGGAAGGCGTGCTGCTGATGTGCGTGGCCGAAGCGCTGCTGCGCATTCCGGACCAGGACACCGCCGACAAACTGATCCGCGACAAGCTGGCCGACGCCGACTGGGAAAAGCACCTGGGCGGCAGTGACTCGGTACTGGTCAATGCCTCCACCTGGGGCCTGATGCTGACCGGCAAGCTGGTGCAGATGAACGATGCCACCCGTGCCGACGCACCCAGCGCGTTCAAGCGCCTGGTCGGACGCGTAGGTGAGCCGGTGATCCGCCTGGCCGTGCGCCAGGCGATGAAGATCATGGGCCATCAGTTCGTCATGGGCCGCACCATCAGCGAGGCGCTCGCGCGTTCGCACAAGGGCGACAACGCCAGCTATCGCTATTCCTTCGACATGCTGGGCGAAGGTGCCCTGACCATGAAGGATGCGCTGCGCTATCTGGAAGACTACCGTCGTGCGATCCACGCCATCGGCGGTGACCACAAGGCACGCGGCGGCCGTCCCGACGGCGACGTCAACAACGCACCGGGCATCTCGATCAAGCTGTCGGCGCTGTACCCGCGCTACGAACATGCCAAGCGCGAGCGCGTGCTGAAGGACCTGGTGCCGGGCGTGCTGGAACTGGCGCAGCTGGCCAAGAGCTACGGCATCGGCTGCACCGTCGACGCCGAGGAGTCCGACCGCCTCGAGCTGTCGCTGGACATCATCGAGCAGGTGTTCTGCGACGCCTCGCTGGCCGGCTGGGACGGCTTCGGCGTCGTCGTGCAGGCCTACCAGAAGCGCACCCCGTACACGATCGACCACCTGGCCGACATGGCCCGCCGTGCCGGTCGCCGCCTGCAGGTGCGCCTGGTCAAGGGCGCCTACTGGGACGCCGAGATCAAGCGCGCGCAGATCGAAGGCTACCCGGGCTACCCGGTGTTCACCCGCAAGCAGAACACCGACGTGTCCTACCTGGCCTGTGCCAAGCGTCTGTTCACGCATGCCGATGCGATCTACCCGATGTTCGCCACCCACAACGCGCACACCATCGCGGCCGTGCGCAGCATTGCCAACGGCGGCGTGTACGAGCACCAGAAGCTGCACGGCATGGGCGACGATCTCTACGCCGAAGTGGTGCCGGCCGATCGTCTCGGCCTTCCCTGCCGCGTCTATGCACCGGTCGGATCGCATGAGGATCTGCTGCCGTACCTGGTGCGGCGCCTGCTGGAAAACGGCGCCAACTCCAGCTTCGTCAACCGCATCACCGACGAACGCGTGCCGATCTCCGATCTGATCCGCGATCCAGTCGAGATGGTGTCCTCGTTCGAATCGATTCCGCATCCCAAGATCCCGCTGCCGGTTGACCTGCTGCGCAGCCAGAACCACGACAGGAAGAACTCCATGGGCGCCAATCTCGCCAACGACAACGAACTGCGCGCCCTGGCCGGGCAGCTCAACGCGGCAGTGAAGCCGTGGCAGGCCGCGCCGCTGGTGCCGGGTGCGACTCCCGCAGGCGCGCCGCAACCGGTAACCAACCCCGCCGATACCCGCGAAGTGGTCGGCCAGTGGCTGCCCGCCGATACCGCCACCGTGCAGAAGGCGCTGGCCAATGCCGTGGCCGCGCAGCCGGCCTGGAACCGCACCCCGGCAGCAAGCCGCGCCGCCATTCTCGAGCACGCCGCCGACCAGCTCGAAGTACGCATGCCCGAGTTCATGGCGCTGTGCGTGAAGGAAGCCGGCAAGAGCCTGCCCGACAGCATTGCCGAAGTGCGTGAAGCGGTCGACTTCCTGCGCTACTACGCCAAGCAGGCACGCGAGCAGTTCGGACATGCCGAGAAGCTGCCGAGCCCCACCGGCGAATCCAACGAGCTGCAGCTGCACGGCCGTGGCGTGTTTGTCTGCATCAGCCCGTGGAACTTCCCGCTGGCGATCTTCCTGGGCCAGGTGGCCGCCGCACTGGCTGCCGGCAACAGCGTCATCGCCAAGCCGGCAGAGCAGACCAACCTGGTCGGCTACTACGCCGTGAAGCTGCTGCATGACGCCGGCGTGCCGGCCGAGGTGGTGCAGTTCCTGCCGGGCGATGGTGCCACCGTCGGCGCGGCGCTGACCGCCGATCCGCGCGTAGCGGGCGTGGCCTTCACCGGCTCCACCGACACCGCACGTGCGATCAACCGTGCGATGGCCGCGCGTGATGCCGCCATCGGCGTGCTGATCGCCGAGACGGGTGGCCAGAACGCCTTCATCGCCGACTCCTCGGCGCTGCCGGAACAGCTGGTCAAGGATGCGATCGGTTCGGCCTTCACCTCGGCCGGCCAGCGCTGCTCGGCCGCACGCGTGCTGTTCGTGCAGGACGACATCGCCGACAAGGTGATGACCATGCTGGCCGGCGCCATGAAGGAACTGAAGGTCGGCGACCCCGGCCTGCTGTCCACCGACGTCGGCCCGGTGATCGACGCCGATGCGCTGAAGATCCTGCAGGACCATGCCGAACGCATGGACCGCGAAGCGCGCCTGATCGCTGCGGCTGAACTGTCCGCCGAGGCTGCCCACGGCACCTTCTTCGCACCGCGCGCGTACGAACTGAAGAACCTGGGCCAGCTGCAGAAGGAGATCTTCGGGCCGGTCCTGCACGTCATCCGCTGGAAGGGTGAGCAGCTGGACGCGGTGATCGAGCAGATCAATGCCACCGGCTACGGCCTGACCCTGGGCGTGCACTCGCGCATCGACGAGACCGTCGATCGCATCACCAACGGCATCCAGGTCGGCAATGTGTATGTCAACCGCAACCAGATCGGTGCAGTGGTCGGTGTGCAGCCATTCGGCGGCCAGGGCCTGTCCGGCACCGGACCGAAGGCCGGTGGCCCACATTATCTGCTGCGCTTTGCCACCGAGAAGACCGTCACGGTGAACACCACGGCCGCTGGTGGTAACGCCTCGCTGCTGACGCTGGGCGACTGATCACCGGGTTGATGTGGTCAACGAAAAACCCCGCGGAAGCGGGGTTTTTTGTGCCTCGCTTGCTGTAGAACCGAGCCCGCGCTTGGCTTTTCCGGCGCAGCCGAGCGTGGGCTCGGCTCTACAGGGAGCCAGGTGCCGCCGTGGCCTCGGCACGCATCAGATTGCGCCAGTGGCGCAACGCCACCAGTGCATTGATCCAGAAACCGACGTACAGGATCGACGTCAGGTGCAGGCCACGGCTGTAGTACAGGGGCACGGCGATCGTATTGACCAGCAGCCACACCCACCACGATTCCAGCTTGCGGCGCATCATCAGGATCTGCGCGATCACGCTCAGCACCAATACCGCCGAATCGACGTAGGGCGCATAGGCGTGGGTCAGGCGGGTCAGCATCCAGCCGTAGCCGAACGTGGCCAGGGCCGCCGTCGGCAGCAGCCACATTCCCGTGCGCGGGCGCAGCGAGGTGATCGGCAGCGGTGCGCCGTGGTTGCCACGCAGCCATTGCCACCATCCCAGCACGCTGATGGCGATGAAGAAGAACTGCAGCACCATGTCGGCGAACAGGTGTGAGCGCTCGAAGACAACGGCGAACAACGCGCAGCCGACGATGCCCAGCCACCAGGTGTGGACGTTGTTGCGTCCCGCCAGCAGGATCGAGCCTGCGACCGCTACGTTGGCGGCCAGCTCCAGCTGGAAGTTCGGATCGGACAGGTTCATGCGGCCATTGTCGTAGATCCACAGCCCGCGTGGATGCGCGCTGCACAAACAAAAGGCCCCGCTTGCGCGGGGCCCTTCGTGTACTGGATGAGGCCGAAGCCTGGATCAGAACTTGTACTGCAGCGATGCGGCCAGCACGTCGCCACTGACCTTGTACTTGCCGATGACGGTGTTGGCCGTCGCCGAGGTCGAGTAGATGTCCGGATCCTTGGTGAACAGGTGGGTGTAGCCCACGCTGTACTCCAGCTTGTCCGACGCTGCGTAGGTCATACCCAGCGACAGCCACTTGCGGGTGGTGTCCGGCACGCGGACGTCACGGTGCTCGTAGGTGGTCGGGGTCTGATCGTAGGCCAGGCCGCCGCGCAGGGTCAGCTTGTCGTTGACCTTGTAATCGGTACCGATCGCCGCGAAGGTGGTATCGCGGTAGTGGAACGGCAGCACGCTGTCCGGCTGGTTGGAGTCATAGTCGACGGTGACCTGGTCGAACTTGCTCCACGCAGTACGGGTGACTTCAGCCATGACCTGCCACTGGTCGTTCACCCGATGGGTGATGCCGACGGTCGCGCTGGCCGGCAGGGTGATGGTGGCGCGGCCGTTGCTGTCGATGAAGGTGCCGGTATTGGCCAGGAAGGCCGCGGCATTCTGCGGAATGGTGAAGTCGGCGGTGCCGTCGGTGATCTTGTGTTCGACCTCCGAGCGGTAGCTGAAGGCGATGTTGGTGCCTTCCACCGGGCTGACGGTCATGCCCAGGGTATAGCCGACCGACACTTCGTCACCCTTGATGCGCAGGTAGCCATCAGCAGTGCCCGGAGCGAAGCCCAGCTGGGCCGCCTGGCGGGCAGCAGCCTGCGAAGCGGCAGCGGCCTGGGCCGGAGTACCACCAGCCTGCAGCACGCGGGCGGCAGCCTGACGCTGGGCCGTGGCATTGATCGCGGTGCCGGTGTCGACGGCGCTGGTCAGGTCAACGTTCAGGCGCTCGGCGAACACCGAAGCACCAAACGACAGGTACGGGTTGACGTCGTACGAGAACGCGACGCCCAGGTCGATCGCCTGCAGTTCGGTCTTGACGCCGTTGTAGCGGCCGACCCAGTCACGGTCGTATTCGGTCTTGAAGCCGAACGGAACGGTCAGCGAGGCACCGAAGTGCATGTTCTCGTTCTCGCCGAACGGCAGGTGGAAGTAGGCCGCCGGGACCGGGGCGATCATGCCGGCGTCGCCGCCGTTGCCACCCGAGATCGGCGCGCCGTTGCCGTATTCGCCACGGCCGCGGAACTTGGCACCGAAGCTGATGGCGCTGACGTCGCCCTGCAGCAGGGTACCGTCGAGCAGACGCATGGAGGCCGGGTTGGTGGCGATGACCGAGGCGTCACCTTCGGTCGAGGTGGAGCCGGCGAAGGCGCGGCCCAGGCCCTTGGCGCTGTTTTCCTTCAGCTGGAAGGCAGCAGCGTTGGCGTCGGCGGCGGCCAGCGCACCGGCAACGCCGACGGCCAGCAGGGTCAGACGGGCAATGGTGGAAGCGGTTTGCATCGTAGTTCTCTCTCCGGTAAGCGGTGATGTTGCTCTGAGTGCGCCTGCGCCCGGCAGGCCCTGGGGCCCATCGGAGCGCGCCGGATTCCCCTCCCGACATACGACGCCGTATGCGAGTATTACCCAGAGCCGTTAATGAAACAATAACAGCGGCGGCGCTTTTTTCGTCGCAAAACCTGAACAGGAGCGCCCCCGCCACGGAGCCCGGCGCGCTAGGCTTGTCGCCATGTTCGTTTCCCTTCCGTCGCGCAAGAAGGCCGCCCTGCGCTGGGCCACACCCGTGCTGTTTGCGGCACTGTGGCTGGCTTTCCTGTGGTCGATCTCACGGCCGGATGATGCCAGGGGCAGCCTGTGGCTCGACTGGGGCGCGCTCTCCACCGGGCTGACCCATCCGCTGGACTGGTGGGCCACCCTGCAGGACGGCAGCGTGCTGCGCCTGTTCACAGCCCTGTTCCTGCATGCGGACTGGTCGCACCTGTTGGGCAATCTGGTCTTCCTGCTGATCTTCGGCCTGCCGGCAGAGCGGGTACTGGGGCCATGGCGCCTGTTGCTGCTGTTCCTGGTCGGCGGCGCGGTCTCCAACCTGGTGGCGATCTACACCATGGGCAGCCCGGACCAGATCATCATCGGTGCCAGCGGCGCGGTGTCGGCCCTGATCGGCGCCTACCTGGCCCTGTTCCCGGGCGCGCGACTGGGCGTAGTGATTCCCCTCGGCCTGTTCCTGGAGTTCGTACGCGCCCCGGCCTATCTGCTGATCGGCGTGTGGGCAGCACTGCAGGTGGTGTTCGCCTATATCGGCCCGACCTTCGGCATGGTGGCCTGGTGGGCCCACATCGGCGGCTTCGTGTTCGGCGTGGTGTATGGCGTGTACGTGCGCGCAGCGATCGCGCGCCGCCTGCGCAAGCGGCACGGGTTCTAGGCAACCGGCCGGCGCCGCCGGGCGTGGCCCGGCGCTACCTCAGGGCTTTGCCGGGGCCGGGCTCGGCTTTGCTTCCGGCTTTGCTTCCGGCTTTGCTTCCGGCTTTGCTTCCGGCTTTGCTTCCGGCTTGGCGGTCGCCGCGTCGGCGGCCTTTTCCGCTTCCGCCTTCGCGGCTTCGGCCTTCAGTCGCGCGGCCACCGAACCGGGATGCTTCAGTTCGGCGAGCGCATCGTTGATCGGGCCATCGCCCGGCAACACCGCGCCTGCCCGATAACCTTCGGTTCCTTCATCGTCGCCGCGCAGATGACCCGGCAGGGTGGCTTCGCTGTAGTCGCTCAGGCTGGCCGGCAGCGCGTCATCCTCAGGGCGCGGCGCAGGCTTGAGCTCCACATCCGGCACGATGCCGGTGGCCTGGATCGACTTGCCGCTGGGCGTGTAATAGCGCGCCGTGGTCAGCTTCACCGAATCGCCGTTGTCCAGCGGCAGCACGGTCTGCACCGAGCCCTTGCCGAACGTGCGGCTGCCAACCACGCGTGCGCGGCCATTGTCGCGCAATGCACCGGCCAGCACTTCCGAGGCGCTGGCCGAACCCGCATCGGCCAGCACCACCACCGGTGCGCCCTTCAACAGGTCGCCCGGCGTGGCGTCGAAACGCGCATCGCTGATGCTGATGCGGCCCCGCGTACTGACGATGTTGCCCTTGTCCAGCAGATCGTCGGCCACCTGCACAGCGGCGGTCAGCAGGCCACCCGGATTGCTGCGCAGGTCCAGCACCAGCCCCTTCAGCGTTCCACCGGACTGCTTCTGCAGCTGCTGCACATGCTTCTGGAAATCCGAACCGGTGTCGGCCTGGAAGGTACTCAGGCGGATGTAGCCATAGCCCGGTTCCAGCAGGCGGCTGCGCACGCTGGTGACGCGGATCGTCTGCCGGGTCAGGCTGACATCGAACGGTTTCGGCCGGCCGTCGCGCACGATGGTCAGCACCACCTTGCTGCCGGCCGGGCCCCGCAGCGGCTCACTGGCATCGATCGCACTGATCGGCTTGCCATCGATGGCGATGATCAGATCGCCCGCGAGGATGCCAGCCTTGGCCGCCGGCGTGTCATCGATCGGCGCGATCACCTTCATGCTGGCGTTGTCCGGCTGCTGCTGCAGCTCGACGCCGATGCCCTCGTAGGCACCGGAGGCCTGCTCGTCGAAGGCCTGCGCATCTTCCTTGTTGAAGTACGTGCTGTGCGGGTCGAGGTCGAGCAGCAGGCCACGGACCGCCGACTGCATCAACTTGTTGTCGTCGACCGGGTCGACATAGGCCGCGCGCACCGCGTTGTACACCGCCACGAAACGGCGGATGTCTTCCAGCGGCACCTTCGAGGTCACCGCCTCCTCGCTGCTCGCCGCCTGCCCGCTGTTCGCAGCGGTCGGGGCCGGCGCGGTCTGCTGCGCCCAGGACAGCGCTGGCAACAGGGCCAGCAAGAGGGTGGCGGTACGGGCTGCGCGCATGGAGCACTCCTGTCGACGGTGGCATCGTGCCCAAGGCACAGGCACCGATTATGCGCGAAGCACAGCTAAATTCCCGTTGAACCCACGCAGTCCGTGCAGGCCCCGGGTTCAGCGGCGCTGCAGCCAGCTGTCCGGATTGACCGGCTGCCCACCACGACGCAGCTCGAAATACAGCGCAGTCACGCCCTGGCCACCGGAATTGCCGACCTTGGCGACCGCATCGCCACGGCTGACCCGCGCACCTGCATCCTTCAGCAGCGTGTCGTTATGCGCATAGAGGCTCATGTAGCCGTTGCCGTGATCGACGATCAGGATCATGCCGTAACCGGTCATCCAATCGGAGAAGACGACCGTGCCATCGGCTACCGCGGTCACCGTGCTGCCGGCCGGGGCACCGATCAGCACGCCGCTGCTGGTGCGGCCATCTGGCAGCTTGCCGCCATAGCGTGCCAGCAGGTTGCCCGACAGCGGCCACCCCAGTCCCCCCACCTTCGGTGCCGGCGCCGATGCCACGGCCGGCGGCACCTTGGTCGCCGGCGGCGGTCGGCCTTCGGCGGCGGCCTGGCGTGCAGCGCGTTCGGCGGCGGCCTTCTCCGCGGCAGCCCGGCGCGCTGCCGCGCGACGCTCGGCTTCGGCCCGCGCTGCGGCCGCGCGCAGATTGGCCAGCAGGGTTTCCAGTGCCTTGGCATCCTGCCCCAATGCCTGTTCCTTCTCGCGCCGGTCCTTGAAGCGTTCGTCCAGCGAGGCCACGGTCTGCGCACGTTCGCGACGATCGGCCGCCAGCGCAGCCGCCTGCTGCTTCTGCTCGCGCTGGGTCCCCTGCAGCTGCTGCTGGCGTTCGGCAATCTGTGCCTGCAGCGCCTCCAGTTCCTTGAGATCGGCAGTCAATGCGGTGATGCGCTGCGCGCGCTCGCGCTGCAGGTACCGGTGGTAGGCCAGTGCACGGTTGGCATCGGCCACCGTGTCCTGTGACAGCAGCAGCTTGAGCGGGGCGTGGTTGCCCAGCTGATAGGCCGCGCGCAGCAACCCGGCCAGTTCGCGATGCTGCTGCGCCAGGTTGGACTGCAGGGTCGTGCGACGTCGCTCGGCCTCGGCCAGTGCCTGGTTCTGCTCGCGCAGCGCCGCCTCGGTCTGGGCCAGCACACGGCCGCTGCGGGCCACCTTCTCATCGGCCGCGCGCAGCTGCTGAGATGCCTGGCCACGCTGGCCCTCAAGCTGGCGGCGCTCCTGCGCGACGCCCTTCAGCTCGCTGCGCAGCTTCTGCAGCTTGCGCTCCGTTTCGCGCGTGTTCTGTGCACCTGACGGAAGCGGCAGCGCCAATGCCAAGGCCAGCCCCAGCAGCAGGCAGCGCCCGCCGCGGGCAGCGGCGATGTGATGTCGGCGTGAGGGGAAGGCGTTGTTGCGCAAGGGCTTTCCAGTGACTTCAGGCAGTTGCAGGGGCGATTGGGGAATGGTGACATCAACGCACGCGGCCTGCCAGCCGCACATCCACCGAGGGACCCATGAACATTCGATCCATTCCGCTGCTGTTGGGCGTGCTGCTGGCCAGCAGTCCCGCCTGGGCACAGGACAACATCAGCAAGGTCAACGGCAGCATCACCGCCGAAGCCGGGCAGCGCTACGGCAAGCTGGATACCGTCAACGGCGGCATCCGCGTCGGCGAAGGCAGCGAAACCGGCAGCATCGATACCGTCAACGGTGGGGTGAAGGTCGCCGACCGCGCCCGTACCGGCAGCATCGAAACGGTCAACGGCGGGGTGCGCCTGGGCCGTGAGGTGATCGCCCGCGGCAACGTCAGCACGGTCAATGGCAGCATCTTCAGTGATCGCGGCAGCCAGATCGAAGGCGGCGTGGAGACCGTCAACGGTGGCATCGGCCTGGTCGAGAGCCGCGTCAGCAAGGACGTGGAAACCGTCAATGGCGATATCACCGTGGGCATCGGCTCCCAGGTCGACGGCGGCGTGCGCGTGCGCAAGCCCAGCTTCAGCGTCTCGCTGACGGCCGTCCGCAAGCCGCGGGTCATCATCGGCCCGAACGCCGTGGTCAGTGGCGCCCTGCATTTCGAGCGGGACGTGGTGCTGTACGTGCACCGCACCGCGCGCATCGGCCCGGTCAGCGGCGCCGATCCCATTCCGTTCGACAGCGAAACCGCGCCGGCGGACTGAGCCCAACGATTCGGGGATACTCCCCGTTCCCGGCCGCACCACCGTGCGGCCCTCCCTTGTTTCCCAGGAACCGATGATGCCCCGCAAACTCCTCCTGTGCCTGGCCGCCGCGGCCGCGCTCAGTGCCTGCAAAGGCAATGACTCCCCGGCGCCGAGCGCCGGCACCGACAGTACCGCCCCGTCTACCGCGACCGCGGGCCATGCGTTCTCGCCGGAGATCAATGCCGCCGATTTCGCCGAGATGGTCAAGACCCTGGCCTCCGACGAGTTCGAAGGGCGAGCACCGGGCAGCAAGGGCGAAGAGCTGACGGTCAACTACATCCGCGACCAGATGCAGCGCATCGGCCTGAAGCCAGGCAATGGCGACAGCTGGTTCCAGGACGTGCCGATGACCGAAACCACGGCCGATGAGTCCACCGTGCTGAAGATCAACCAGGGCGGCAAGACCACCGAGCTGAAGTTCGGCACTGACATGGTGGTCGGCACGCGTACCGGTCAGGCCGAGATCAGCATCGATGCCAGCGACCTGGTGTTCGTCGGCTACGGTGTCGATGCACCGGAACAGAAGTGGAACGACTATGCCGGCCAGGACTGGAAGGGCAAGACGGTCGTCATGTTCGTCAACGACCCGGGTTTCCACGTCGATGACGAAACCCTGTTCGACGGCAAGCGCATGACCTATTACGGCCGCTGGACCTACAAGTTCGAGGAGGCCGCACGCAAGGGCGCCGCCGCGGCCCTGATCGTGCACGACACGGCCGGCGCCTCCTACGGCTGGGATGTGGTGAAGAACTCCTGGGCCGGCCCGCAGTACGACCTGCCGGCCAAGGACGATCCGGAAGCACGCATCCCGGTGCAGGGCTGGCTGAGCGCCGACGCCGCACGCTCGCTGTTCGCCGCTGCGGGCCTGGACCTTGACCAGGCCTACAAGGACGCCAGCAAGCGCGGCTTCAAGCCGGTGCCGCTGAAAGCCACCGCATCCGTCGACCTCAAGAGCCGTATCGCACAGAAGCAGTCGCGCAACGTGGTCGGCGTCCTGCCGGGCACCAAGCGTGCCGACGAGGCCGTGCTGTACATGGCCCATTGGGATCACCTGGGCAAGCACGAGGGCGAGGAAGGCGACAACATCTACAACGGTGCGATCGACAATGCGACCGGCGTGGCAGGCATCCTGGAAGTCGCCGAAGCGATGGCCCACCAGGATCCGAAGCCGGAGCGTTCGGTGGTGTTCCTTGCCGTGACCCTGGAAGAATCCGGCCTGCTCGGCTCCAAGTACTACGTTGCGCATCCGACGTTCCCGCTGGACAGGATCGCCGGCGTCATCAACATCGACGCCATGTCCGTGGCCGGCCGCGCCAAGGACGTGACGGTGACCGGCTTCGGCAGCTCCGAGCTGGAAGACATCCTCAAGCCGCTGGCGGCGGCCCAGGGACGCACCCTGCACGGCGAAAGCTCGGTACAGAGTGGCTTCTACTTCCGTTCCGACCACTTCAATTTCGCCAAGGCAGGCGTCCCGGCGCTGTACGCCGACGGCGGCGAAGATCTGCGCGAAGGTGGGGTGGAAGCCGGCCGCAAGGCAGCAGCCGACTACGGCGCCAACCGCTACCATGGCCCGAAGGATGAGTTCGATGCGGCCAGCTGGAAGCTGGACGGCACTGTCGAAGACCTGCAGCTGATGTACGGCGTCGGCAAGGAGCTTGCCGGTGGCGACCGCTGGCCGAACTGGTATGAAGGCAATCCCTTCAAAGCCGCCCGCGACACGATGATGAAGGCCAAGACCCCGGCCCGCTAACGTCGCGCCATGCTCGACTGAACGCTATCGAGGTCAGAGCGGCGCCCTACGGGGCGCCGCTTTTTTTGTGCGATCGCAGCTCGGTGGCCGCTTTCCGCGCATAAAGAAAAACCCCGCTGCGCGAGCAGCGGGGTTTTGGGTGTAAACCCTGGCGATGACCTACTCTCGCATGGCTTGAGCCACACTACCATCGGCGCGGCTGCGTTTCACTTCCGAGTTCGGGATGGGATCGGGTGGTTCCACAGCGCTAATTTCACCAGGGAGACGGTTGCAGCAGCGCCTGCGGCGCCAGCTTCGCGATCTTGCCCTTGGGCGGAAGCCACCCGGAAAATGCAGTGCCTTCATTAAAAGGAAAAACCCCGCTGCGTGAGCAGCGGGGTTTTTGGGTATAAACCCTGGCGATGACCTACTCTCGCATGGCTTGAGCCACACTACCATCGGCGCAGCTGCGTTTCACTTCCG
>NZ_JBRRES010000032.1:0-53224 GCF_056760395.1 Stenotrophomonas sp. STEN009
CCCACTCCGTGTCCGGGCGGGCGGGCTCTCCGGGGGGGTGGTTTGGTCGCGGGGGCGCGCCCCGGTATTCGGCGCCCCCCCCTACCGGTGGGGTGGCCTGGGGCCTTGCGCTACCGGCTGAACGCGGCTTCGCCCGCGCGACACTGCGTCGCATCCACCCCCTGCCACGCGGCGCGAAAACAAGGTAAAATGTCGCGCTTCCCCACATCTCGGGTATGCCGATGCTGCGCATCCAGGCTGAAGCACTCACTTACGACGACGTCTCGCTCGTCCCCGCCCACTCGACCATCCTGCCCAAGGACGTCAACCTCGAAACGCGGTTGACCCGAGACCTGAAGCTCAAGCTTCCGATCCTGTCCGCCGCGATGGACACCGTCACCGAAGCCCGCCTGGCCATCGCCATGGCCCAGCTCGGCGGCATGGGCATCATCCACAAGAATCTCAGCCTGGAACAGCAGGCTGCGGAAGTGGCCAAGGTGAAGAAGTTCGAGGCCGGTGTCATCCGCGACCCGATCACCGTCGGCCCGGAAACCACCATCCGTGACGTGCTGGCCCTGACCCAGGCACACAACATCTCCGGCGTGCCGGTGGTGGGCAGCGACGGCCTGCTGGCCGGCATCGTGACCCACCGCGACATGCGCTTCGAGACCGAGCTGGACGATCCGGTCCGCCACATCATGACCAAGAAGGATCGCCTGATCACGGTCAAGGAAGGCGCCGCGTCCGACGAAGTGCTGCAGCTGCTGCACCGCAACCGCATCGAAAAGGTGCTGGTGGTCAATGACTCGTTCGAACTGCGTGGCCTGATCACCGTCAAGGACATCCAGAAGAACACCGACTTCCCAAACGCCGCCAAGGATCTGTCGACCCGCCTGCTGGTCGGCGCCGCTGTCGGCGTGGGTGGCGATACTGACCGCCGCGTGGAAGCGCTGGTCGCTGCCGGCGTGGACGTGATCGTGGTCGATACCGCGCACGGCCACTCGCAGGGCGTGCTGGACCGCGTCAGCTGGGTCAAGAAGAACTTCCCGAACGTGCAGGTCATCGGCGGCAACATCTGCACCGGCGAAGCCGCACTGGCGTTGCTGGACAGCGGCGCGGACGCGGTCAAGGTCGGCATCGGCCCAGGCTCGATCTGCACCACCCGCGTGGTTGCCGGCGTCGGCGTGCCGCAGGTCACCGCCATCGATCTGGTGGCCGAAGCGCTGCAGGACCGCATCCCGCTGATCGCCGACGGTGGCATCCGCTACTCGGGCGACATCGGCAAGGCGCTGGCCGCCGGTGCCTCGACCATCATGGTCGGCGGCCTGCTGGCCGGTACCGAGGAATCGCCGGGCGAGACCGAGCTGTACCAGGGCCGTTCGTACAAGAGCTACCGCGGCATGGGTTCGCTGGCTGCCATGGAGAAGGGGTCCAAGGACCGCTACTTCCAGGACGCCGCCACCGCCGACAAGCTGGTGCCGGAAGGCATCGAAGGCCGCGTGCCGTACCGCGGCCCGGTGGGCGGCATCATCCACCAGCTGATGGGCGGCCTGCGCGCCACCATGGGTTACGTGGGCTGCGCCACCATCGACGAGATGCGCAGCAAGCCCAAGTTCGTGAAGATCAGCGGCGCCGGCCAGCGTGAGAGCCACGTCCACGACGTGACCATCACCAAAGAGCCGCCGAACTACCGCGCCTGATGCGCTTGCGAACTGCTCTTGCGATTACGGGCAGCCTGCTGATGGCAGGCTGTTCGTTGTCCGAACCGCCGCCGCGCTCCGGGTCTCAGGGCGCGGCGGTTTCGCAATTGCAGCACGTGCAGGCGTGCCAGAACGCGTTCTCGCTGCCGAAGGGCTGGCAGGTGCAGGCCGCCGGCGAACAGCGCTGGTTGCTGAAAGGCACCGGCGAGCGCCCGTTGCAGGTCATCCTGCGGTGCGTTACCGATCTGGGTGACAGGCTTGAAGATCCTGTGGTCACCGCCGAGCTGGGGCCGCTGGAGCCGAAACGGATGAGCGTGCAGTCCGCGTTCTGGGGCAACGCCGTGGATTCCGGTTACCCGATGCACGCCTTTCAACGGCGCATCGTGCCCGGCACCGAAGTGCAGGAAATCGCCGAACTGCCGCGCGCCGACCGCGCCAACCCCACCGCACCGCACGGCCTGCTGATGCTGCGCTGGGACGAGGAAGACCCCTCACATATTCAACAACGCGAGGCGTTCATCGCCACGCTGACGCAGAGCCTTGAAGCGCCGGGCGCTGCGAAAAACACCACTGGAACGGCACCATGACCAACATCCATAACGACAAGATCCTCATCCTCGATTTCGGCGCGCAGTACACGCAGCTGATCGCCCGCCGCATCCGCGAGCTGGGTGTCTACTGCGAAATCTGGGCGTGGGACCACAACCCGGCCGAGATCGCCGGCTTCGGCGCCAAGGGCATCATCCTGTCCGGTGGACCGGAATCGACCACGCTGCCGGGTGCCCCGGCTGCACCGCAGGAAGTGTTCGACAGCGGCCTGCCGATCTTCGGCATCTGCTACGGCATGCAGACCCTGGCAGCCCAGCTGGGCGGTGCCACCGAAGCCGCTGACCAGCGCGAGTTCGGCCACGCCGAAGTGAATGTCATCAACCCTGATGCGCTGTTCAAGGGGCTGAGCGACCACGGCGGCGAGCCGAAGCTGAATGTCTGGATGAGCCACGGCGACCACGTCTCGGTTGCGCCGCCGGGCTTCACCATCACTGCCACCACCGACCGCATTCCGGTGGCCGCCATGGCCAACGAAGAAAAGCGCTGGTACGGCGTGCAGTTCCACCCGGAGGTGACCCACACCCTGCAGGGCCAGACGCTGCTGCGCCGCTTCGTGGTGGACGTGTGCGGCTGCCAGACCCTGTGGACCGCCGCCAACATCATCGACGACCAGATCGCCCGCGTGCGCGAACAGGTGGGCGATGACGAAGTGATCCTGGGCCTGTCCGGCGGCGTCGATTCGTCCGTGGTGGCCGCGCTGCTGCACAAGGCCATCGGCGAAAAGCTGACCTGCGTGTTCGTGGATACCGGCCTGCTGCGTTGGCAGGAAGGCGACCAGGTGATGGCGATGTTCGCCGAGCACATGGGCGTGAAGGTGGTGCGCGTGAACGCCGCCGACCGCTACTTCAAGGCGCTGGAAGGCGTGAGCGACCCGGAAGCCAAGCGCAAGATCATCGGCAACCTGTTCGTTGAGATCTTCGACGAAGAGTCGAACAAGCTGAGCAACGCCAAGTGGCTGGCGCAGGGCACCATCTATCCGGACGTGATCGAGTCGGCCGGCAGCAAGACCGGCAAGGCGCATGTGATCAAGAGCCACCACAACGTGGGTGGCCTGCCGGAGCACATGAAGCTGGGCCTGGTTGAGCCGCTGCGCGAGCTGTTCAAGGACGAAGTGCGCCGCCTGGGCGTTGAGCTGGGCCTGCCGCGCACCATGGTCTACCGCCATCCGTTCCCGGGCCCGGGCCTGGGCGTGCGCATTCTGGGTGAGGTGAAGCCGGAGTACGCCGAACTGCTGGCCAAGGCCGATGCCATCTTCATTGATGAGCTGCGCAAAGCGGACCTGTACGACAAGACCAGCCAGGCGTTTGCCGTGTTCCTGCCGGTGAAGTCGGTGGGCGTGGTGGGTGATGCGCGCGCTTACGAGTGGGTGATTGCGCTGCGGGCCGTGGAGACGATCGACTTCATGACGGCGCATTGGGCGCATCTGCCGTACGAGTTCCTGGGGACGGTGAGCAACCGGATCATCAATGAGTTGCGGGGGGTGTCGCGGGTGGTTTATGACATCTCGGGGAAGCCGCCGGCGACTATTGAGTGGGAATGAGTTGAAAGAACGAGGGCGCCGAGAGGCGCCCTTGTTTGTCTTGTTCGACATACGCACGAAAGCTCGTTGTAGCTGACTGCGGATACAGGCATGTAGTCGATATGGTCTCTTGACATTATTTTGCTATATTGCATATATAGCAAATATGACAAGCATTCCATCCTATCCAACCGTGCTCCGGGGCCTCCGGACGCAACTCAACCTCACTCAAGAACAGCTGGCTCAGCGTCTCGGGGTTTCATTTGCCACCGTCAACCGCTGGGAGGGGGGCAATAGCAAGCCACAGCGTGCGGCGCAGGAGGCAATTGCGGCTCTTGCGCTTGAAGCTGGTGTTTCGGAGGCATCCGCCGCAGGTCAAGGGCAGGAATCCGTTTCTTCAAGGCCTCGCCGGGGGCGGCGGGCTGCTGCCCCCACCACCAAGCCGATGGAGCAAATGCTGTGGGACGCAGCCTGCTCCATTCGGGGCGAAAAGGATGCCGCCAAGTTCAAGGACTATCTGCTGCCGTTGCTGTTCCTCAAGCGCCTCTCGGATGTGTTCGACGACGAGATCGCGCGTCTGACCGAGGACTATGGCGACCGCGCCACCGCGCTGGAAATCACCGAAGCCGATCATTCGTTGCTGCGCTTTTACTTGCCGCCCGAAGCACGCTGGGCCATCCTCAGCGGGCGCGAAGCCTATGACTGGCCGGTGGACGACAAAGGCCGCAGCACCGCTCCGCGCGACATCGGTGAACACCTCACCCGCGCCGTGCGTGCCGTTGTGAAGCACAACCCTGACCTTTCCGGTGTGCTGGACGTGGTGGATTTCGCTGCCGAGCGCAACGGTGAGCGTGACATCAACCCCGCCAAACTACGCGGCGTGGTCGAGACTTTCTCCGATCCACGCTATCGCCTTGGCCTGGCAGACGTGCAGCCCGACTTTCTGGGGCGCGCCTACGAATACCTGCTGCGCAAGTTCGCCGAAGGCTCCGGCCAAAGCGCGGGCGAGTTCTTCACGCCAACCGAGGTGGGCTTCCTGATGGCGCACATCCTGCGCCCGCGTCCCGGCGAAACCTGCCACGACTACGCCTGCGGCTCGGCAGGCCTTTTGATCAAGATGCAGCTCGTTGCTCGCGAACTCGACCCTACTAGTCGTGTGCCTGTGAAGTTGAGTGGTCAAGAATTGCAGGCCGAAAGCTATGCGGTGGCGCGCATGAACGCCATCATCCACGATATGGAGGTGGAGCTGGCGCGTGGCGACACCATGATCAATCCCAAGTTCCGCGACGCAGCGGGCAAGATTCGCAGCCACGACATTCTGGTCGCCAACCCGATGTGGAACCAGCCCTTCGCGCCCGACCTATTCAAGAATGATCCGTTCGAACGCTTCCAGACGACCGGCGGCATCACCAGCGGCAAGGGTGATTGGGCCTGGTTGCAGCACACCTTGTCCGCGATGGAAGACGATGGCCGCGCCTGCGTGGTGCTGGATACCGGCGCGGTGACGCGTGGCAGCGGCAGTAAGAACGAGGACAAAGAGCGCAACATCCGCAAGTGGTTCGTGGACCACGACCTGATCGACGGCGTGATCCTGCTACCGGAAAACCTGTTCTACAACACCACGGCCGCGGGCGTGATCGTGGTGCTTAACAAGCGCAAGCCTGCGGCCCGCAAGGGCAAGATCCACCTTCTCAACGCCAGTCGGCATTCCCGCAAGGGCAAGCCGAAGAACTACCTGCCGGATGAGGACATCCGCCCGCTCGCAGCGACGTATCTGAAGGGCGAGCCTATCGAGGGCGAACTGGCGATCATCACCACGCAGCAGGCGGAGGAAGCGGACTACAACCTGAGCCCAAGCCGGTGGGTTGGACAGAACGGCAACGCAGAGGTCGGCTCGATTCCGCATCTCTTACTCGCACTCGAACAACTCAACGAACAAGAAGTTAGTCTCACATCCAACCTGCTGCAACTCTTGCGTCCGCTGGCAAAGACGGAGGGCGCATGACATTTGAATCGTGGGCTACCGAATCTGTGGCTGATTGCATTGTCCCTGTTTCCGTCGCGGGCAAGACCAAGATTCAATCGCGGGACTACAAGTCGTCGGGGCGCTTCCCTGTCATAGACCAAGGGCAGGAACGGATTGCGGGCTGGACGGACGACGAAAGCGCCGTCATTGAAACGCCGCTTCCGTTGGTGGTGTTCGGCGACCACACGCGCGCGTTCAAGTTCTTGGATGTGCCATTCGCGCGTGGCGCGGACGGCACGCAACTGTTGCGACCGAAGCCGAGCATTGACCCGCTGTTCTTCTTCTACGCCTGCCGCGCGATTGACTTGCCTGCGCGTGGCTACAACCGGCACTTCACCGTCCTTAAAGAAAAGGAGCTTTCCTATCCGCCTGGCGATGACGAGCAGAAGGCGATTGCCGCCGCGCTGCGTCAAACCGAATCGGCTCTGGTGCAGCAGTTGGCGCTACTGGATACGCTGCAAGAAATTAAGCGCGCCGCTATGACCCGTCTGTTCACGCGTGGCCTGCGCGGCGAAGCGCTGAAGGAAACCGAAATCGGGCTGGTGCCGGAAACGTGGGGTGTGGAACGGCTGGACAGCATTGCGCAGGTCGTCAGCACGCGTATGGCCTACTCGGAGCTTGAGGCTGCGGAAGCAGCCCAAGAGAACGGCGTTCGCGTCATCGGCATCAAGGTCTCGGACATGAACCGCGAGGGCAATGAAACCGTGCTTGCGTGGGCGGGATTAGAAAAAGCGCTCGACGCAAAGCTGGCCGAATACCGCTGCGCGCCGACGGGGACGATTGTTTTCCCTAAGCGAGGCGCAGCGATTGCAACCAACAAGAAGCGGCTTACGACTACTTGGAGTGTGTTCGATCCCAATGTCATCGGCGTAGTTCCGGGTGCATCAATCAATGCAGGCTTCTTGTTTCACTGGTTTCAGTCTTTCGACCTCAAGACCATCACGGAGCCTGGCCCCACGCCGCAACTCAACAAGAAACACCTCGACCCGTTACTGATCCCGGTTCCTGCTGACACCGACGAGCAACGCGAAATCGTTGCCATCCTCGACACCCTCGACCGTAAGATCGACTTGCACCGCAAAAAACGCGCCGTGCTAGAAGAACTGTTCCAGTCCCTGCTGCACAAGCTCATGACCGGCGAAATCCGCGTCGCCGACCTTGACCTGTCGGCGCTGCCTGTGGCTCCGGCACAAACCCTGGAAGCCATGGCATGAACAAGCCGCTGAAAATCAGCGAAGCGGGCACCGTGCAGTTCCCGATGGTTCGTCACGCAGCAGAAATTGGCTGGACGACCGTCACGCCTGATGATGCTCGTGCCATGCGGGGCGGCGATGCGGGCACTTTCTTCCGCGACGTGTTGGAGAGCAAGCTCACCACCTTCAATCCTTGGCTGACGGCGGACGCCGTGCGTGCCATCGTCGAAACGCTGGACGCGCTGCCTGCCAGCATCGACGGCAATCGGGAGCTGCTGTCGTGGTTGCGCGGCGAACACGCTTGGTACGACGAAGCCGAAAAGCGGCACCGAGCGGTGACGTTGATCGACTTTGACCATACCGCAGAAAACGTCTTTCACGTCACGTGGGAATGGAAGATCAAGTCGCCTGCTCGTCCCAAGGGCAACCGCGCCGATGTCATGTTCGTGGTCAACGGCGTGCCGGTGGTCATCGTCGAGCACAAGAACCCTAAGGACGGCGGTGCCATCGAGCGCGCCATCAAGCAGCTGCGCCGCTACGAACTGGAAACACCGGAACTGCTGGCGACCACGCAGTTGTTCAATGTGACGCACTTGCTCGACTACTGGTATGGCGTGACGTGGAACGCCAACCGCCGCGACATGGCGCGATGGAAGCAGGCGCCGGAGGAAAGCTACCGCTTCGCGGTGCACGCGTTCTTCGAACCTAGCGAGTTCCTGCGCACTTTGCAGCACTGGATTCTGTTCTACGTGCAGGACGGCGAAACCCGAAAATCCGTACTGCGCCAGCACCAACGTCGTGCTATTGACGCCATCCTTGAGCGCTGTGCAGACCCGGCCAAAACGCGCGGGCTGGTCTGGCACACGCAAGGTTCGGGCAAGACCTTCACGCTGCTGACGGCAGCTCGGCAAATTCTGGAGGACAAGGCGCGCTTCCAAAATGCTACCGTTCTACTGGTCGTGGATCGCACTGAACTGGAAGGCCAGTTGAAGGGCTGGGTGGAACGGCTACTGGGTGAGATGCAGGCACAGGACATCGCGGTGGAGCGTGCCAACACCAAGGCGAAGTTGCAGCAACTGCTGGATGCAGATTTTCGTGGCCTCATCATCTCGATGATCCATAAATTCGATGAAATCAAGAAAGATAGTTGTGCCCGCGACAACGTCTATGTCTTCATCGACGAGGCGCACCGCTCGGTGGCGAAGGACTTGGGCACTTACCTAATGGCTGCTCTGCCGATGTCTACCATCATCGGTTTCACCGGCACGCCGATTGCGCGCAGTGCTCAGGGTGAAGGTACGTTCAAGATTTTCGGCACCCAGGATGAAGCCGGCTATCTGGACAAGTACTCGATTGCCGAATCCATCGCCGACGAAACCACGCTGCCGATCAAGCATGTAATGGCCCCCAGCGAAATGACCGTGCCCGCCGAACGGCTGGACAAGGAGTTTTTTGCACTGGCCGAAAGCGAAGGCGTGTCGGATGTGGAGGAGCTAAACAAGGTGCTTGACCGCGCCGTGGGCCTGCGCACCTTTCTGACCGCTGACGACCGCATCGAAAAGGTAGCGGCCTTCGTTGCAGAGCACTTCAAGGAAAACGTGCTGCCGCTGGGCTACAAAGCGTTCGTGGTGGCTGTGAACAGGGAAGCCTGCGCCAAGTACAAACAAGCTCTGGATAAGCTGCTGCCGCCGGAATGGAGTGCGCCGGTCTACACCCAGAACGCAGCAGATGCGATTGACCGCCCGCTGGTGGCGAAGTTGCAGCTTTCTGACGAGGCTGAAGAGCAGGCGCGCCTGCTATTCAAAAAGCCCGCCGAAAACCCGAAGATTCTGATTGTCACCGACAAGCTGCTCACCGGCTACGACGCACCGCCGCTGTACTGCCTCTATCTCGACAAGCCTATGCGCGACCACGTGCTGCTGCAATCCATCGCGCGCGTGAACCGGCCTTATGTGGATGCCAATGGCGTGCAGAAGCGCGTGGGGCTGGTGGTGGATTTCGTCGGTGTCCTACGTGAGTTGAAGAAGGCGCTGAAATTTGATTCCAGCGACGTGGGCGGCGTGATTGAGGACCTGGATGTGCTCTTACAGGATTTTCTGCAGCGCATCGCGCAGGCCAAGCAGGAATACCTCGATGCCAATGTAGAGGGCGCGCCGGACGAACGACTGGAAAAGTTGGTATTCGGGCGCTTCCTTGAACCGGAAGCACGTAAGGCCTTCTTCGACCAATACAAGGAAATCGAGGCGTTGTGGGAAATCCTCTCGCCCTCGCCAGAGCTACGCGACCACATCGCCAACTACAAGCAGTTGAGCCAACTGTATGCAGCGGTGCGCAATGCCTATGCAGAGAAGGTCGGCTTCATCGCCGACCTAGCCTACAAAACACGCCGACTGATCGAAGAAAGCGCCGAACAGCAAGGCTTGGGGCGGCTCACCAAGAGCGTCACCTTCGATGTAGCCACGCTGCAATCCTTACGCGGCGACAAGGGCAGCGATGAGGGTAAAGTGTTCAACCTCGTGCGCGGCTTGCAGCAGGAAATTGACGTAGACCCTGCCGCTGCGCCCGTGCTTCAACCGCTGAAAGACCGAGCCGAACGCATTTTAAAGGATTTGGAGGAGCGAAAAACCACCGGTCTGGCAGCAATGGATCAGTTGGCGGCACTGGCCACGGAAAAGGAAGCGGCCATGAAGGCAGCCCGTGACAGCGGTTTGTCAGCTCGAGCTTTTGCTGTTGCCTGGGTTCTGCGTGACGACACTTCCGTCAAGGCGCAAGCCCTAGATCCTATGCTTCTGGCCAAGGAGGCTGAGGATTTACTTGGCCGATTCCCGAATGCACAGGTTAATGCTGATGAGCAGCGGCGGCTGCGGGCGGCAATGTATAAGCCGTTTCTGGCTTTGGCTGCGAATGAACGGGCGCGCGTTGTTGATCTCGTCATCCAGATACTGCTTATGGAGGGTGATAAATGACGCCCTCAGGCTATCCAGCGCAGGATCTGAAGCGTCGTGCGATGACATGGGCGATCAAGTTGAAGGTGAACCCTCGTGTTGTACGTGTCCAAGATATGCGTAAGAAATGGGGATCATGCTCATCGTCAGGAACCATTACTTTAGCCATCGACCTGCTTGATCGAGACGAGTGCTTTCAAGACTACGTCATTGTCCATGAGCTGTTGCATCTTCGCTACTCAACACATGGGAAGGTCTTTAAGGCATTGATGAGTGCCCATGTGCCGGATTGGCGTCAATTCGATGTGGCAAGTCCTAGCAATACTCGCGGTGGCTTGAGGCGAAAGGCAAAGAATTTCTCTTCTCTCCAATCGTAAAAGGGGTCAGTTAATGCCGTTTCCCGATCCGCCAGCACCATTCTTATCCGTCAAGGTACATGACATATCCCAAACTCCTGCCGTTTGTGCCTTGTGTGCAGGTTACGAAGGGGGGAAGTGGCGCGCAGAGGCATTGGCTGAGCATGCTATGGAATGGCTTCCTGAATTTTGCTTGTCAGCAGAAGAACTGGAGGATTTCAGGCCCGGGACAGCCGTGAAGCTTCTCAGGAAAGCAGCAAGATTGGTCTATCAAACCGACAAATACAAGCTGCGGGGGGAGTTTGGCGAGCTATTCCTGCATATCGCGCTGCGCCAAGTTCACAGATCTATTCCGGCCATTAGCAAAATTTACTGGAAGGATTCAATAAATAACACTGTCAAAGGTTATGACGCCGTACATGTGGTCGAAGTTGACGACAAATTGCAGCTGTGGCTTGGGGAGGTGAAATTTTACGATGACGTAAGCCGAGCAATACGAGATGTTGTGAAAGAGATTCAGGATCACACGCAAATCGACTACATGAAAAATGAAGTGGCCCTGATCGCAAATAAGTTAGATAGAAGCTCTCCCCATTACTCCAAGCTTGCCAGGCTTCTTGATGCGAATACTTCATTGGACGAGGTCTTTGACGCAGCCTGCATTCCAGTGCTGATTACTTACGACAGCGATGCTTTGAAGAGGCACACCAAGGTGACGCCGCAGTACAGCCAGGCGCTTGTAGAAGAAGTTATGGCTGTCAGGGATAGTCTTGAAAAGAAGCTTTCTGGGCTATCTCTACCGGTAAAAGTGCATTTATTCCTGATTCCACTGAATGCAAAGAAGGCACTCATTGAGTGTTTGGACGGAAGTTTGAAGGGGCTTCAATAATGCTAAAACCTGATGAAATCGAAAAGCTCTTGAAGAGCAATCAGATTAGCAACTCCAGTGCGTTTGAAATCCTTCAATCCATCTGTTCGCTTGCTAGTCGATCTCAAGGTCACAGCGATGGGGTTGTCCAGTCATTGATTTTGCGCGTACTGGATAAGCGCGAGCAGTTTGAAGAATTTAGTGAAATCCTAAATGGCTTGATACGCCACTATGGTCTTTATCCATATCTGCATGCCGAATCGCTGTCAATCAAGGATGCACTGGCGAGAGAGTTTCATCGCCCAAGTCTCATCACTGCGTCAGTAGATCAGGATATAGAGAAGCTTGGCGAGAATGAAGGGCTGGTGTTTCATAGAGTTCAGGCGGAGGTTTTTAGGCGCATCATCGACGGCGAGAGTATTGTGCTGAGCGCGCCAACGAGTTTTGGAAAAAGCGCGCTGGTTGATGCATTGATAGAAAGTGGTCGATTTGACAATGTCGTGATTGTAGTGCCCACGATTGCACTTATTGACGAAACAAGGCGTCGCCTTTCTGGGCTTAAAGAAAACCACAAAGTAATTACTCACGCATCACAAGAGATTACCGAAAAAAATGTCTTCGTTTTAACGCAAGAGCGTGCGGTAGATTTTCCAAATCTGCCCGAGATTGATCTTTTTGTGCTTGATGAGTTTTATAAGCTTGATCCTCGTGAGGATTCCAGTCGGGCAATGACACTCAACCATGCTTTCTATAAACTCACAAAAAGATCTCGTCAGTTTTATCTTCTTGGCCCAAATATACAGAGCATCCCAGACGGATTCCCTGAAAAATTTAAATGTCAGTTCATTAGAACAGACTTTGCCACTGTGGTGACAGAGTTGATTCCGGTCCGGCCTAAGAAGGGACAGGACATGGAGAAACTACTTAGCCTTTGCAACGAAATGGATGGCCCTACGCTAATTTTTTGTGCATCTCCAAACAAAGCACGTAAGATTGTGGAAATGCTGTCTGAAAAATTAGATAGGCCGAATGCAGGCATGGAAGATGCTGCCCAATGGGCGGGAGAAAACTATCATCCCGAATGGACTTTAGTTAAAGGCCTTCGGAATGGTGTAGGCATGCATCATGGCCGTATGCCTCGAGCACTTGCACAGCTTTGTGTCAAAGGGTTCAACGAGGGCAGGCTACCAATTCTTGTTTGCACATCAACCCTTATCGAAGGTGTAAATACAAAAGCAAAAAATGTAATTATTTTTGACAACAAAATTGCCAAACAAAAATATGACTTCTTCACTTTCAATAACATTCGTGGCCGCTCCGGGAGAATGTTTAAACATTTTATTGGTAACGTCTATGTTTTCCATGAGCCGCCCCAGCAAGAGCTTCCATTAGTGGAAGTTCCTGTTTTTTCCCAAGACTCCCAAAATACGAGCGAAAGCTTGCTTATTCAACTCGACGAATCAGACCTGCGCGGAAATTCACGAAAACGGCTAGAGCCATATTACCAACAGCAGATTCTTGGTATCGACGTAATTCGTCAAAATACCGGTATTGAGCCGCGGGATCAGATCGCATTGGCTCGCTATTTAATGGAAAATCCAACAGAGCTTCGAAAGCTATCCTGGAGTGGCTACCCTGACTGGGAGCAATTGCTTAATCTCTGCGAGAGAATATGGGGATTTTTCATAAATGAAACTGGGCGCGTTGGGGGAATTAGCTCGGGAAAGCAGCTCGCGTTTAAGATCAACCAAATGCGGAATGCGTCATTGAGGTCTGTTATTTCGCAAGAAATTGATAAGGGCACAGACCCAGATGACGCGGTTGAGGCTTCCTTGGAGTTCATCAGGCAGTGGCCACAGTACCGGTTTCCAAGGTTGGCAATGGGCGTCTGCAGAATTCAAAATTCCCTCGTTGAGCGTCTTGGTAAACCTACTTTGAAGTCCGAATACAGCTTCTTTAGCGGGAAGGTGGAAAGTCTTTTTTCCGATGCTGCATTGATTGCCTTAGATGAGTATGGTCTTCCATTTCCAATAGCAAAAAAGCTGGAGACTGTTCTGAACTCCGATGGGCTGTTGGACAAGGCATTGAGCAATTTGTCGCGGCTGCAAGTCAACAAATTGCCGTTAACTTCTTTCGAGAAAAGCTTGATTGAAGACGTGCAGCAATCTATCTGACTATGCTGAGTCTATAACTGACTTTCCATTTCGGCTATCAGTACCGCTGCGCTGGATTCCAGGGCCTTGGCGATCTTGAAGATGATCGCTAGGCTTGGCGCATGCTCGCCACGCTCGATCTTGCCCATGTGCCAGCGCTCAGTGCCGGCTAGGTTGCGGCGTCAATTCCAGAAAAATCGCGTTCACTGATTGCAACTTTCTCAAACCCTTCTCGATGCTTGTCAGTAGGTCGGTGATTTCTGATGGTGCATGCTTGCCGTTGGGATATTCTCAAGCATTTCATTGATAAGCAGTGCTGGAGGGCTCACGTCCATTAGGTCGAAGTGAAAGATTGCGCGGACTATCACCTATGGGCGGGCGGTAGGTGAGAAGTGAGCTGGTAGCGGTGTCTGGGTTGGGCGGGAGCTTCGTGATCACTCCGGCCTAACCTCCCGACAAGCCCACTCAAGCAACCCCCGGCAAGCCAGAAACAACCCATCCACCACCCCCTCATCCAAATGCCGCTCCGGGTCCGCCGCCACCCGGCAGCGATCCGCGGCATGCAGCACCTCCAGCACCGTCAGCGCTCCCACCATCGCGCGCTCACTCCTGGCGAGGCTGACTCGCCGTCCAGGCGACACATCGTTCTCCGGCCAAGGCAGCCCATCAGCGCCTTCGCAGCGGCGGATGCGTTTGAGGATGCCAATGAGGGAGTTGAGGTCGGGCGGCGGGGTGTCGTCGTTGATGGGCTCAACGGTGGTGTACGAGGAGAAGTTCTCGGAATCGTTCATGGCGTCGGTTTCCCTGGCTGTGCTTGACAGCGCCACCGCGTAGGCGGGGTGGCGGACGATGCGTGGCTGCAAACCGGATGAAGCGACGTCATAGACCGGCGGGCCCGAAGACCCCCACGCACCGCCCGCCATAAGGGCCGACGGATTGCCCGCCGGCACCGACTAAGGCCGGTGCCGACGGGCAAGCGCAAACAACAGACGTCGCATTCTTCGGGTTTGCAGACCCGGCCACCCGTTGTCGGTGGCGCGCCATGGTGTTTACGCCGTCGCTCCGAATGCCAATAGAAATTCCCGAAGAATTCGCAGGAATCGAGAGCGAAGAACTATTGTGGCACGCACCATTCGTGCAGCACGCGACATCGCCAGACGCATTCGCGCAGTCACCCTGCTGATTGCGAATAAAACTGGCGCAATCGCCCACGCCACAAGCGAATAGCGCGACAGCCTTCTTAACACCCCTTTCGGCTCAAAATCCGCTGGCGACGCTGCCCGATCACCCGCCCACCTCAAAAAGCGGTTCAATCACGACACCGCCAGCAGGCATCGCACCGTCAACCAACGCCGTCCTCAGCTTCCGCCGCATTCCCCACCAACAACTCAATCATCGCCCGCGCCGCCGCGGACTGCCGCCGATGCGGCGCATAGATCACCGAGAACGGCCGCGATCTCCCGCGCAGCTGCGGCAGCACTTCCACCAGCTGCCCGCGCCGCAACCGCTCGCGCACGATGAACTCATAGCTCTGGCAGATGCCAATGCCCTGTTCGGCCAGCGACACCACGCCCAGCACATCGTCGGAGGTCTCGATGGACGAACGCGGCAGCCAGTCCACGTCGTGCCCGTCGTCTCGGAAGATCCACGGCGCCAGCCGCCCGGTACGCGGCATCACGAAGGGCAGGCACAGGTGCTGCTGCAGGTCGTCCAGCGTCTGCGGCGTGCCATGGCGTTGCAGATAGTCCGGAGCAGCCACCAGCAGCAGCGGCGCGTCTTCCAGCTTGCGTGCCACCAGCCCGCTGTCCGGCAGCTGGCCCAGGCGGATGGCCAGGTCGAAGCCTTCGGCCACCAAGTCCACGTTGCGGTTGGTGATGTTCAGTTCCACCTGCACCTGCGGGTACTGCTGCGCAAAGCGCGCCAGCACGGGCGGCAGCCGGTAGTGGCCATAGGTGGTGGGCACGCTCAGGCGCACGCGACCAGCCAGCGCACCGTCCTGGGCCAGTACGTCGCGCTCGGCGTCGTCCAGCAGGCCAAAGGCCGTGCGCACCTGTTCCCGATAGAGCCGCCCGGCGTCGGTCAGGCCCACGCGGCGGGTGGTCCGCTGCAGCAGCTGGCGGCCCAGCCGCGCTTCCAGGCGCGTGACCGCGCGGCTCAGTACCGACGGCGTGGTGGACAGCGCCACTGCGCCCGCCGTGAACGAGCCGTGCTCCACCACCGCCAGGAACAGCTCCACATCGCCCAGATAGTCGAACTTGCGGCTCATTTGGCTCTCCGGGGAACAGATGTTTTGCGATGGGGCCAATTTATCGCCGCTGGGGCGATGAATAAAGTGGCCGCCATTCCCCGAACAGGAGCTCCCCATGAACCTGATGACCCGGCTGGCCGCAGCGCTGGCCCTGACCCTGGCCGCCAGCGGCGCGCAGGCCGCCAACGTGCTGGTGGTGCTGTCCGACGAAAACCACCTGGACCTGAAGGACGGCAAGGTGCTGTCCACCGGCTTCTATCTCAACGAGCTGATGCAGCCGGTCAAGCTGCTGCTGGACGCCGGCCACGAGGTGACCTTCGCCACGCCGCAGGGGCGGGCGCCGACGGTGGATGCGTCCTCGGTGACGGCGGCGTACTTCGGCAACGATGCCGCGCAGTTGACGCTGCACAAGGACCTGCTGGAGAAACTGGCGCTGACCTCGCCGACCGCCTCGCCGGTGGTCAGCCTGGCGCGTGTGGAGCAGCAGGGCTACGCGCGCTTCGATGCGGTCTACATTCCCGGTGGCCACGCGCCGATGCAGGACCTGCTGAAGAGCCCGGCGCTGGGCCGGCTGCTGGCCGACTTCCACCAGCGCAGCAAGACCACCGCGCTGGTCTGCCACGGGCCGATCGCGCTGCTGTCCACGCTGCCGGATGCAGAAGGTTTCGTCGCGAAGCTGGACGCGGGCGCGATGCCGGCCACGCCGAAGTGGATCTACAGCGGCTACCAGATGACGGTGATCAGCAACCAGGAAGAAGAACAGGCCAAACCGCTGCTGGGCGGCGGTGAGATGAAGTTCTACCCGCAGACCGCATTGCAGCGGGCGGGTGCGAAGTTCAGCAGCAACATCACGCCGTGGACCGGCCATGTAGTGGTGGACCGCGAGCTGATTACCGGGCAGAACCCGGCCTCGGCGCTGGAAGTGGGGCAGCGGCTGCTTGAACGGCTGAAGTAAGCCGGTTGATTGGGCGTGTGATGGCCGGCGTGGCACCATGGCGGATTGGCCTCGCGCGTTCTGGCGAGGCCCTTTGCCAGGGAAGCCCTCGACACGACATGCAAACGTCCTTCTTCATTCTCTCCGCCCTGTGCCTGGGCCTGTTGTCCGGGTGCGCCAGCGGCCCGGAGCAGCACACCTCGATCCGCGAAATCACCGGCGCCTTCGTGGCCGACGATGGGCAGCTGTATCTGCTGCCGCGCTACGACGAACCGATGCGCTTCGATGCCGCGCCGTTCCGTGACTACCGCGCCCTGATGGACAGCCCGCTGCGCGAGGCGGTGGTGTGCGCGCAGATGTACTTCCACGAGGATTGGCGCGACCCGGCCAACAAGGCCAAGGTGCATGGCAGCTACGCGCTGCTGCTGCGGCCGGAGCAGGTGACGCCGCAACACGCAGCGCAGTTCAGGCTGGAACGGATTGACGTCACACCGCGCGAAGCCAAAGTGGTCGATGAGCGCGCGCGTTACTACCTGCCGCTGGAGCGGAGCCGTTACTCGCTGGCCTTTGATAGCGCCTGCGACCTTTCAAAGAAGGGTGGCAGCTATTACAGCGCCTTGTTCGAGGGCGATGGCGAACGCGTGCAGTTGCCGCACGCTGCGGCGCTGGCGGAGAAGGGGAAGTTGGCACAGCCGATCAATGCGCGCGCCGAGCGCATCCTGCCGGAGAGGGAGGACACGCCGGGCGCGGGGTCAGCGGCGGGCAAGGTGCTGGGTGCCGCTTTGATTCCCGTGGCGGTTCCGGTGTTTGTGTTGAGCCTGCCGTTTCTGGGGCCGGATCACTGGAAGTGAGGGGGCGCTGAGGGAGAGCATCCACGCGTGACGTGGATCTACTTGGGTATCGCCTGAAAATTCATCCTGGAGATCTGTGTGCCCAGCACGCTGGAAACTGTTTTGAAGACCGTAGGCTTCATTGTCCTTTCGGCACTTCCGTTGGTGATCCTCTGGTTCACCCTTCGGCGAATGTCAGCAACTGCTCGCTCGTCCGTGAAGTCGGGGCTGCGTTTGCATGCCCCTCGCCGGATCTCCGGCACGTCCATGACCTTGGTGATGGTGGATGGGAAAGAGGATCGGGAGCACTACTTCTTTGATGCGGAGTCCTTTTACCTGCGGCGTGGGCCGGTGCCTACGGTGGTTCCGCTCTCGCAGATCACCTCAGTCACACGAACGTCCGACAGGATCTACGGGCGCTATGTCTGGCAGGTTTGTTTCAGCAAAGCATCGGGCAGAAAGTGCGTGACGTTCACCAACAACCTGACCCTGTTCAATCGGGATTTCCTGCTGTTCCTTGAGGCCGTGGGGAAGGCCAATCCGCTGGCGACCGTTGATCGGGCGGGCATCTGCTTCTAGCTGTGGGCCGACATGGGGCGCCAGTTAAACGGGGGCGGCCCGCGGAGCTACACTGGTTGCCTGTGCCCAATGGAAGCTCGCCCATGTTCTCTGGAAAGGTTGCGGTGGTCACCGGCTCCACCAGCGGTATCGGTCTTGGCATTGCCACGGCACTGGCGCGGCAGGGCGCGGACATCGTGTTGAATGGCTTCGGCGATGCGGCGGAGATCGAACGAATTCGTTCCCGGTTGGAAACCGAGTTCAGCGCACGGGTGGCGTATGACGGTGCTGACCTGTCGCGGGGCGAGGCGGTGCGAGGAATGATCGACCGCGCCGTTGCAACGATGGGGCGCATCGACATCCTGGTGAACAACGCGGGCATCCAGCACACCGCGTCGATCGAGGAATTCCCGATCGACAAGTGGGATGCGATCCTGGCGCTGAATCTCTCGGCGGTGTTCCATGCAACGGCGGCGGCCTTGCCCCATATGAAGCAGCAGGGCGCCGGTCGCATCATCAACATCGCCTCGGCGCATGGGCTGGTGGGCTCGGTGAACAAGTCGGCCTATGTGGCGGCCAAGCACGGCGTGGTGGGGTTCACCAAGGTGACCGCGCTGGAGAATGCCGGCACCGGCATCACCGCCAATGCCATCTGCCCGGGGTGGGTGCGCACGGCGCTGGTCGAGCAGCAGATCACCGCGTTGGCCGAGCGCGAGGGCATCGATCAGGAGTCCGCCGCGCGTGCGCTGCTGGCCGAAAAGCAGCCCTCGTTGCAGTTCGTCACCCCCGAGCAGCTGGGGCAGACCGTGGTCTTTCTGGCTTCGGACGCCGCGGCGCAGATGACCGGCACGGCGCTGCCGGTGGACGGGGGCTGGACCGCGCGCTAGCGGGCCGGCGCCGCAAGCCGCGCCCGCAGCGCGTCCCAGTCGGCCACGAAACAGCCCTCGTGGCCGCGATTGCATTCGGTGATCCACGCGTCCAGCGATTCGCTCTGTGCGCGGTAGGTGCTGACATCGCCCAGTACGGCGAAGTGCAGGCGGTAGTTCACCAGCATCTGCAGCCACTGCCCGGCCATGCCGGAGCGCAGCTCGAAGAAATCCGGAGAGAGGCGTTGCACCGGAATGGCGATCCACTCGGCCTGATGCCCAAGGGCGTCGCCGACCAGGTCGCGCAGGCCGTTGGCATCGAGTGTCGGGCCCTGCGGCTCGATGCGCAGGAGACGGATGGTGCCGATGTACTCAATGGAATCATTCATGCTGGAGGCTCTGCAGTCGACGCAGCCGGGCGAGGATGTCTTCGCGCAGGCCGGGGATGTAGTGGTAGGCGTCTGCCAGCAGGGTGACGTCCGCCGTCGGGACGAGCCGTTTCATGCGTTCGGCGGCGGCAGGGGTGTCGATGAGGGCATCACGCGCGCCCATGACAAGGGCTGCCGGTGGATGCAACGTAGCCAAGCGCTCGTCGCTGATGCGGGGAATGCGCAGCGGACGTGGCCGGACCTCGGCACGGATCAATGCCAACAGGTCGAGCAGCGGCTGCGCACGTGCAGGTGCATGCAGTGGCTCGGGGCCCATGACCGCACGGCGCAAGCGCTCGCGCCCCCATCGGCCAAGCAGCAACAGTGGGAGCGCCTTGAGCAGGAATGCACGCTGGCGCCCGATACCCGAGGGGCTGACCAGAACCAGTGCGTTAACCCGGGCAGGCCTTCGCAACGCGTAATCCATTGCCAGGAATCCGCCGAACGACAGGCCCACGAATGCAGCGCTTTCCACGCCGAGTGCGTCGAGGACATCATCCAGCCATTGCGCATGCGCATCGCTGTCCAGCGCAGGTTGCGTGCCTTCGCTGAGACCCGGTTCGCCAATGATGTCGACGACATGCACGCGGTAGTACTCGCTCCAACGTGCGGCATCGAACATCCAGCTGGCGGCATTGCTGAGGGTGCCATGCAGCAGCACCAGGGCAGGGCCGTGTTCGGGGCCGCAGCTGACCACAAATGTCGAACCGGCGCGGGTGGCGAGATGGTGCGATTCGTGTGGTACCGGCCAGTCCGAAAGCACCTGGCGGTAGGCGGCAAGTACGCGCTGCGTGGGAATGCCGGGGCGGCGCCGCTTCATGCGCTGTGGTCCTGCAGCAGACGCTGCAGGCTGACCAGCAGCGCCGCGGAACCTGCCAGGCCACCGATCACGATCAGCTTGAGCACATCGTGCTCGGGCGAATAGATCGTCTCCATGCGCAGCGGCTCATCGTCGGCCTCGCGGCCGGTGACGCGTGCATGCAGGGCACGGACCAAGTCGGCGGCACGTGCCGCACCGCATCCGGGAATATCCACCACCGTGGTCAGCTGTGGGCGCGCAGCGGAGGGCTCACGCACGGTGCCGGTGAACACGTCGAGGTCTTCAGCGGTGATGCGATAGGACTTGCCGATGCGGGTCGCGCGCAGTTGGCCGCTACGGATATGCCGAAGGACGGTTTTGGGATGCAGGCTGAGCTCCTGGGCAGCCTGTTCGACGGTTAGCAACGCGGGGGACATATCGGAACTCGAGAACCATGTGCTCCCTATTGTTCCATATAATGCAATTGTTGGGATCGATTGGGAGTTTTGCCGAGGCGGCGACAGGGGGGGGCATCTTCCTGGTGCCGCCTGCGCGGGCAGCCATCCCGACGACTACGCTGGCTTCGCAAACACATCCAAGCCCTTGCCGGTCTCCAGCAGCGATTTCAGGCTGGACAGCACGATCGGCCAGCCCTGGCGGATGCCGGTATCCATGCCGCTGCCGGGTTCCAGATCGTCGTGGGTGACGGTCAGCCGCACCATGTCCTGGTAGGGCACGATCTCGAAGGTGACGCGGCTGTAGCTGTCCGGGTTGTCGGCCTGCGAGGCCGCGGCCCAGGTGATGACCAGTCGCGAGGGTGGGGTGCTTTCCACCACTTCGCCGACCAGCTCGACCGAGCGCGTGTCGTTGGCGCGCACGTGCTGCCAGCGCGAGCCGGGTTTCCAGTCCGAGACGTTCTCGTGGCCCCAGTAGCGGCGGGCGATCTCGGGCCGGGTGATGGCCTCGAACACCTTCTGTGGCGTGGAGGCGATGTAGATCACGTGGATGAAGCGGGTGGACGCTGCGGACATCGTCATTCTCCTTCCAGTTCTCGTTTCAGGTCATGCAGCAGGCTCAGGCGCTGCTGCTCGAACTTGCGTACCCAGCGCTCGTAGACGTCATGCAGCGGCACCGGGTTGATGAAGTGCAGCTTCTCGCGGCCACGGCGCACCGTGCTGATGAGGTTGGCGTCTTCCAGCAGGCCCAGGTGCTGGGTGACCGATTGCCGGGCCATGTCCAGGTGTTCGCACAGCTGGCCCAACGTCTGGCCGTTGTCGGCGCAGAGCAGGTCCAGCAACGTCCTGCGCGTGGGGTCGGCCAGGGCCTTGAACACCTTGTCTGCATCCATGGCGGACAGAATAGGCAGGTAAATACCTGCATGTCAACCGCCGTCGGTGGATCGGCTTATGGCCTCCCACTGGTCGATGCGGCTGGACATGGCCTGCAGCTTGTCACGCACACGTTGCACGGCGTCGCTGCCCAGCAGCAGGTGGCTGGGCGGTGCGTCGCTGTTGATGATCTTCAGCATGGCCTGCGCCGCCTTTTCCGGATCGCCCAGCTGATGACCGCTCTTGGCCTCGCGCGTACTGCGGATGGGGTCGAACAAGGCGTCGTAATCTTCAATGCTGCGCGGTGCACGCACCATCGAACGGCCGGCCCAGTCGGTGCGGAACGATCCCGGCGCGACGGCCGTGACGTGGATGCCGAACGCGGCCACTTCCTGGCCCAGCACCTCGCTGATGCCCTCCAGTGCGAACTTGCTGCCGCAGTACCAGGCGATGCCGGGCAGGGTGATGAAGCCGCCCATCGAGGTGATGTTGAGGATGTGGCCACGGCGGCGCGCGCGCATATGCGGCAGCACGGCCTTGATGAGCGCGGCGGGGCCGAACACGTTGACCTCGAACTGGTGGCGCAGTTCGTCCAGCGTGGATTCCTCGAGGATGCCTTCGTGGCCATAGCCGGCGTTGTTGACCAGCACGTCGATGGCGCCGATGCCGTTTTCGATGGCATCGACCAGCGCGTCGATGGAGGCGTGGTCGGTGACGTCCAGCAGGCGGCCGAACGCGCGGCCGGGGGCGAGGGATTCAAACGCCTGGCGGGCCGGTTCGTTGCGCACGGTACCGACCACGCGGTGGCCGGCCTGCAGGGCCTGTTCGGCGAGGGCGCGGCCGAAGCCGCTGCTGACGCCGGTGATGAGCAGCAGACGGGAGGGGGACATGGTGATGGCCTCATGGAAAGCGGGCTTGCACAGTAGTGCTTGTGGGGGATGCCATACAGGCCTAAGCTTCGGCCGATCTTGCCTATTCCTCTGAGGTGTGCGGTGCGGTCTGGCGATGATCCGGTGCAGCAGGATGCGCAGGCGCGCATGGTGGGGCTGCTGCAGGCGTTGGCGCCGGAGGAGGGCTACACGCTCACCGCCGTGCCGGGCGTACGCCTGCTGCGCTCGAACCGGCCGCTGGCGCGCACGCCGGTGCTGTACGACCCGGGCATCGTGATCGTCTGCCAGGGCGTCAAGCGCGGCTACCTGGGCGGGCAGGTCTACCAGTACGACGCGCAGCACTACCTGGCGGTGTCGGTGCCGGTGCCGTTCACCATGGAAACCGACGCGTCGGCGGAGGCGCCGTTGCTGGCGATCTACCTGCACCTGGACCTGCAACTGGCGGCGGAGCTGTTGCTTGCGCTGGACGCGCATGAGGCGCCGGGGCAGACACACGCGCGCAGCATGATGGCCAGCCCGATGGACCCGCCGATGCAGGCCACGGTGATACGGCTGCTGCATGCGCTGGGCGACACGCGGGAAGCGGCAGTGCTGGGCCCGGCGCTGGTGCGCGAGGTGTACTTCCGCGTGCTGACCGGCGCGCAGGGCGCTGCGATGCGCGAGGCGCTGGCCATGCGCGGCCGTTTCGGCAGCATCGGCCGGGCGTTGCGGCAGATCCATGCGGCCTATGCCACGGCGCTGGACGTGGCACACCTGGCGGCGGAGGCGGGGATGAGCGTGGCGACCTTCCACGATCACTTCCGTGACGTCACCGGCACTTCGCCCATGCAGTACGTGAAGTCCACGCGCCTGCACCAGGCGCGGTTGCTGATGCTGCGCCAGGGGATGACCGCCGAAGCGGCGTCGCTGGCGGTGGGGTATGCCAGCCCGTCGCAGTTCAACCGGGAGTTCAAGCGTCTGTTCGGCCTGCCGCCGGCGGCGGAAGTGGCGCGGATGCGGCGCAGCTTCGCGGTGCCGCCCGCGCCAGCCGGTGCGCTGTATGTGTCTTCCCACTGAACGGCGCGGGTCGGCCCGTTGACAGGCCTATCTACCTACTAGTAGGTTTGCGCCATGAAAGAGTCGCTGTCCCCGAAGGCGCTGGAGATTCTGGCGCAGGCCCGTTCCCTGCTGGAAGCCGGTGGTTACAACGGTTTCAGCTACGCGGACGTGTCCGCGCGGGTGAACATCAGCAAGGCCAGCATCCATCACCACTTCCCCAGCAAGGCCGATCTGGTGCGCACGGTGGTGGTGCTGTACCGGGCCGAGGCGCGCGAGGGACTGGCACTGCTGGACCGGCAGCTGGGTGATCCGCTGCTGGAGCTCAACGCCTATGTCGATTACTGGTCCAGCTGCATTGCCGGCGGAACGGCGTCGTTCTGCATCTGCGCGATGCTGGCCGCGGAAGCACCGATGATCCCGGTGGAGATTGCCGAGGAGGTGCGCGGCCACTTCGAGGACCTGACCGAGTGGCTGACCCGCACCCTGCAGAAGGGCGCTGCGCAGGGGCAGCTGCGCCTGCAGGGCCCGGCGGACGACGAAGCCAAGGCGTTCATGGCGTCCGTGCATGGTGCGATGCTGGCGGCGCGGGGGTTTGGCGATGCGGCCACCTTCGCGGCCCTGGCGCGGCTGGCGATCGCGCGGGTGAGCGCCTCCTGAGAACTGTATGCGGAAGGCCTGCGGCAACGCGGGTCTTCTTTTTGTCCACCATGCCTACCTACTAGTAGGTTTGTTTAATCCCAACGGAGCACTCCCATGCCACACCCGCTGTCCGCCCTCGGCGTCATCCACACTGCCGTCAGCCTGCTTCCCATCGTGGCCGGTCTCTATGGCTTGGTCCGCCACCGCGCCATCGATCCGGCCACGCGTGCCGGCAAGCTCTACCTGCTGGGCCTGGTGTTGTCGGTGGCAACCTCGTTCACCGTGTCCAGCACGGGCGGACTCAATCCCGGCCACGCCTTTGGCGTGATCGTGCTGCTGGTTGCTTTCGGCGGGGTGCTAGCCGCGCGCCTGCGCTTCCTGGGGCGGGCGGCGCGGTATCTGTCCACCTTCGCGCTGTCGTTCAGCTTCCTGCTGTCGCTGGTGCCGGGCGTGAATGAAACGCTGACCCGCATCCCGGTGGCACATCCGATTGCGGCCGCGCCGATGGCTCCGGTCGTGCTGCAGACCTTGCTGGGGTGTTTCGTGGTGTTCGTGCTCGGTTTCATCGCACAGTGCTGGCGGATGCGTGGCCGCCGCTGAGAACAGGCGCCGCGGCGACGCTGCTCAGTCTGCCAGCGGCGGCGGCGCGTCTTCGCCATAGGTGGCGTAGGCGCTGCCGCAGGTGGCCACCGTAGCGGCCGCCGCGGGCAGGCCAGTAGCGCGGATGCCGCGCCGCGTATCGCGGTCGAATATTTCCGCGTAGCGTTCGGCGGCCAGCGCGTCATCAGGCAGCACATACAGCAGCACGCGCTGCAGGGTTGACTGGCCCTCCATGGGCTGCGGCGTGCGGAACGCCGGTACCTGCACGCGGGCGCTGTGCCAGCGCATCGGCTCGCTGCTGGTCTGCCAGCGGACCTGCAGGGGCTGATCGAGCGGAAGCAGCGCGGCGCCGTCCGGGTAGCCGTACGCGGTGCAGTCCGCGGGCGGCGTCCGGATGCTGGCGATGGCGCCGTCTCCGATGTCCAGTGCGATGCCATTGACCTCCATCCGCACGATGGGCGCGCCGCCGTAGTTGTGGACCTTGAACAGCACCAGGCCTTCGAAGCGGCTGCGCTCCAGATCATCTGCGGTAGTGCCGCTGAGGCGTGCGAGCGCGGGCGCGACCTCCACATGATCGCGGTAGTGGTAATAGAGGTGCACCAGTTCCGGCGTGCCCGGGCGCCTCCATGACGCGTTGAAGGGCGCAAGGTCCGGATAGGGGCGGCGCAGCAGGGGCACGTCGGTGACGGCACGATCTCCGGAGGGCGTGGCGTAGCGGTAGTGGTCCACCGAGCGCTTCAGGCGCCCGTCTTCATACGGGAATGCCCTGTCTGCATCGGACTGCGCGTTGGGGTAGCGGTGGAAGGTGATGAAACGTTCGGGCGTGTCGCCCTGCATGGGCAGGTCCGGGCCAGCGCCGGAGCCGGTGGATGCATACGGCGAGGTGTCCAGCCACAGCGGTTGCCCGCTGAGATTGACGTGCAGTTCCGCGATGGCGGCACGCGAGCCGCCGGCGAGGCTGTCCCAGGTGTTCTGCAGGGACTGCCACAGCGGAACGATGAGCATGGCTGCGGCGGTGGGCACGAACATCACGGCGTGCACGCGGCCGGGCACCTGGCCACGGTCCCGTACCATGTAGCGCAGCCACGCCAGCACAAGCACCAGCAGCAACGGTACGCCCACCCAGATCGCCAGGGTGGCCAGCGCCACAACGCCCCAACCCAGATTGGGGGTGACCACGGCGATGAGCGAAAGGGTGGCGATGATCGCCGCCAGCACCAGCGACACGCCTATCCCGAAGCGGTAGTTCCTGTAAGGGCGGTCAGTCATCACCGTTCCATCGGCCTGCGGGACATTGCGATATCTTGCCGGTCCGATGGCGGCGTGGAAAGGCGGACGTTGCCGCAGGCCTACCCTCAGCAGCCGACCAGTCGATCGGCTTCGATGCCCTGCCGATGCAGGCTGCGGTACTCGGTGGGGCTGGCATCGACCAGCCCGCGGAAATGGCGGCGGAACGATTCCTGCGACCCGAACCCGGCCTGGTCGGCGACCCAGTGCAGGGGGCGGTCGGTGGTTTCCAGCAGCTCGCGGGCGAAAGCCACCCGCTCGCGGATCAGCCAGTCGATGGGTGACAGGCCGGTGGCGTCGAGGAACTGCCGTTGCAGGGTGCGTTGGCTCAACGCGGCCTGTTCGGCGAGGCTGCCCAGCGAGTGCGGTTCGCGCAGGTTGCGCCGCATCCACTCCATCAGCTTGGCCAGGCGTGTCGGCTCGCCGCTGGGAATGGCGCGGCTGACGCGCTGGCTGCGCCCGGCATCACGCCAGGGCGCCAGCACCAGGCGCTCGGCAACGAGGTTGGCCACGCGCGCGCCGTAATCCTTGCGCACCATGTGCAGCATCATGTCCATGCCGGTGGCCGAACCGGCCGAGGTGATGATGCTGCCGGCGTCGACGTAGAGCACGTCGTCGCGCACGCCGATGCGGGGGAACTGCTGCGCAAGCGTTTCGGTGAGCCGCCAGTGGGTGGTGGCCTGGCGGCCATCGAGCAGGCCGGCCCAGGCCAGCACGAAGGCGCCCGAGCAGATCGAGGCGATGCGGGCGCCGCGCGCGTGGGCGCGGACGAGCGCATCAAGCAACGCCTGCGGCGGGCGTTCACTGGGTTCGCGCCAACCGGGAATGACGATGATGTCCGCATCGTCCACCGCGTTGAGATCATGCGGCAACTGCACCTGCGTATTGCCGAGCATGCGCAGTGCACCGGGTTCGCCCGCGCACAGCTGCGTGCGGTACCACGCCACGCCCAGTTCCGGACGCACCGGTGCGAACAGGCCCACCGCACAACCGAACTCGAACAGGCCCTGGCCGTGGCAGGCCACGATGGCGACGGTCGGCGCGGTGGGATCGGCAGCGTGGATGGGCATGGCCTGATGCTACCGGTGATGGCGCATGCCGCCGCGTGGCATGCGGTCATGAGGTGATGCCTGCGGGATATATGGCGGCTGTGGTCGGATCCGTTTCCTTCGAAAGGGATCCGTCCCCATGCAAGCGCGCTGCCTAACGTCATTACCAGCGGTCATGTGGGTGGCCGGATGTTACGGCTGGGTGACGCGATCACGCCTGTCGTGGCGGGTGAACAGACCCTTGAATGGAAGCGTGTTTCCGGCCCACCCCACGAGCCCCCATGCCTGCCGCCTACGCCCCTGTCCTGAGTCCTCTTGCTGTGTTGATCGCCGCCGCCCTGGTTGCGGCCCCCGTGCATGCGGCAGACGCCGATGCGCAGCCGGCAACCACAGCGGCTGCCGCCAACGTCGCTGCATCCACCCTGGACGCAGTGGTGGTGACCGGCTCGCGCACCAGCACGCGCACGGTCAAGAACAGCTCCACGCCCATCGACGTGATCTCCGCCGAGGATCTTGCTGCGACCGGGCAGGCCAACCTGCTCGAAGCGCTGCAGCGCAGCCTGCCGTCGCTGAGCCAGATCGGTGGCTACCAGAGCGACCAGGAGAGCCTGATCCGCGGCTATCAGCTGCGCAATCTTTCACCGGGCTACACGCTGGTGCTGGTCAACGGCAAGCGCCGCAACGCCAGTGCGTATGTGAGCGGTGCCAACGGCGGCGGCTTTCCTGGCCACGCCTGGGCGGATCTGGCGCTGATTCCGGTGTCGGCCATCGACCACGTGGAAGTGCTGCGCGACGGTGCCTCCGCCATCTACGGCTCGGACGCGATCACCGGTGTGGTCAACGTCATCCTGAAATCGCAGGCACAGGGCGGTGAGGTGTCGGTGGAGAGCGGGCAGAGCATCGATGGCGACGGTACGCGTACCAGCGTGCGCGCCAACGTCGGCCTGCCCTGGGGCGAGGACGGCTTCGTCAATCTCTCGGGCGAGACCACGCGCCAGCACCACGCGATCCGGACGCGACGCTACATCGATGGCTATCTGAGCTATCCGGCGATCGATGCCAATGGCAACCGGGTCGCGCTGCGGCCGAACAACCGCCTGCCGGCCGGTGCGACGCCGGACCCTGCCGAGGCCACGCGCGATGCCGAAGCCAACACCATCCTCAGCTCACCGTCGTACGCGCTGAAGGCGTTTGCGGTGAACGTGGGCCATGGCCTGGGTGAGAGCGCGCAGTTCTACGCCAACGCCACTGCCAGTGACCGCACCGCGCAGGCGATCCAGAACTTCCGCCTGCCGGCCACGATCTTCACCACGTACCGGACACCGGGGGTGCTGAGCGTGTTTCCCGACGGCTTCCTGCCGGTGCTGGAGACCAAGGAGAAGCAGTACACCGGCACCGCCGGCGTGAAGGGGCAGCTGGCCGGCTGGGACTACGACGCCAGCCTGACCGGCAACCGCAGCACGGTGCGCACCTATACCCGCAACTCGGTGAACTACTCGCTGCCGTACCCGGGCTCGCCCACCGACTTCTATGACGGCAAGCTGGATTACCAGCAGGGCATTGCCAACCTGGACCTGCGCCGGGGCTTTGAGGTGGCGGCCTTTGCCTCACCCCTGGAAGTGAGTGCCGGTGCCGAGTACCAGCACGAGCGCTACGAGCGCGGGGCAGGGCAGTGGGAGTCGTACACCGGATTCGGTGCCGCTGCGTTTGTCGGCTACTCCACCGCCGACGCGGTGAAAGCCACGCGCAACAGCAAGGCGGTGTACGTGGGGGCGGCGACCAACGTCACCTCGCGCTGGTACCTGGATGCGGCCGCGCGCTGGGAAGACCATTCGGACTTCGGCAGCGTCTCGACCGGACGCTTGACCAGCCGCTTCGACATCACCGACGCACTGGGCGTGCGTGCGACGGTCAGCAACGGCTTCCACGCGCCAAGCCTAGGCGCGCAGTTCTACCAGGCCACGGGCAGCTGCCCGTGCGGTACGACGCTGGTGGCGCAGGTGTCCTCGCCCGCTGCGGTGGCACTGGGTGCCACCCCGCTGAAACCGGAGAAGGCCACCAACTACAGCATCGGCGTGACCTGGGACCCGAGCCCGGCCTTCCACCTGGCCGTGGATGCCTACCAGATCGACATCCGCGGCCAGCTCGGCCAGTCCAGCCAGATCGGCTACAACGCGCAGGATCCGGCGCGCATCACCGACAACAGCGGCACCGTATTGACCTCCGCGCAGAAGAACACGATCGATGCGCTGCTGGGTTCGGCCGGCATCAGCATCCTGCCGGGCGACGCGTTCTATGCCAGCTACTTCACCAACGTGGGCGACACCCGCACGCGCGGCGTGGAGCTGACGCTGGAGGCGAACCAGGACACATCGTGGGGCAAGCTGCGCTGGAGCTATGCCGCCAACGTCGGACGCACCACGATCCGCAGCGTCAGCGCCATTCCTGCGGCGCTGCAGGGGCTGCCCAACATCAACCTGCTGACGAAGTCCGGCGAGTACGCATTGCGCTTCCGTACGCCCAGCTACACCCAGGTGGCCGGACTGGGCTGGCAGAACGGACGCTGGCGCTCGAATGTGGACGTTACCTACTACGGGTCGATCAAGCGCCTCAACAACGGCGTGGAGTACAGGCAGCCACCGGTGCTGGTGACCAACCTGTCCGGCGGTGTGGAGCTGGGCGCGGGCTGGAGTGCGGCGCTGGGCATCAACAACGTGTTCGACAAGCGCACCCGCAAGGTGCCGGAGTACGCGCGCAGCGCCACCGACGTGGCCAGCATCGAGACCACCTGGGACAGCGGTGACGTGCTCAGCAGGATCGGCGCGTTCTGGTACGGGCGGGTCAATTACCGGTTCTGAGGTTCAGGCATGGCGTCGCCGGCCAGCGTCCGGCGTTACCGAGGAGAGTGGCATGTCATCTGGGTTGAAGATTGTTGCGTTGATCGGTTCGCCAACGGCATCGGTGAATTCGCGCACGCTGTTGCTGGTACGGCACCTGCTGGAGGCGCTGCAGCAGCGCCTGCATGCCAGCGTGACACTGGTGGAGCTGGCGCCGATAGCGCGCGCGCTGGGGCAGACGCTGTCGCGCAGCGAGGCCGAGCCCGTGGTGGAGCAGGCGCTGGCCACCCTCGAGGACGCCGAGCTGCTGGTGGTGGCCGCACCGGTCCATCGTGGCTCGTACCCGGGGTTGTTCAAGCACCTGGTGGACTTCATCGACCTCGAGGCGCTGGTGGACACCCCTGTGCTGCTGGCGGCCACCGGGGGCAGCGAGCGGCATGCGCTGGTGATCGACCATCAGCTGCGACCGTTGTTCAGCTTCCTGCAGGCGCATACGTTGCCCATCGGCGTGTATGCCACACCAGCCGATTTCGATGGCGAGCAGATCAACAGCGCGGCGTTGCAGGCGCGCATCCAGTTGGCTGCCGAGCGCGCTGCCGGGCATCTGCTGCCGCATGCCGCCAGCGGGCCGGCGCCCCTGCGCCGCATCGCCTGAGCTGCCCATAACGGCCAGCAGTCTGCTTATTGCCAACCTGCATCTGCGTGGCCGGATCCGACCGGCGATTGTCGCCAGCAGGTACGGGCGCGGCGCACAGCTTCTCTAGCATCGATAGCGAAACGGCACTTCATTGCCGGCCCAGACGAGGACGAACCCGTGGCTGCAGCTGCCTCCCCCAAACCCATCCTGTTCCTGCTTGATCGCGAGTTCGTCGACGGCCAGTTGCCGGGCCAGCGCTTCTTCTGCCGGCACAGCCTGCTGCTGGAAGGCGCGCTGTCCAGCATCGACGGCCTGGATGCACAGCTGGACGTGCGCCGCATCGGCTTCGCGCGGCCACGCCGCGAGGTGATCGCGGCGGTGGGCGAGCAGGACCAGTCGCTGCCGAAGCTGGTGTTGCCGCAGGGCGTGCGCAGCGAACACGCCAACGGTGCCTACCAGGACCGGCAGTACGTGACCGGTGCCGAGCCGATCCTGGCCGCACTCAATGGCCTGCTTGGCATTCCTGTGGCCCACCCCTGAGCGAGGACGCGGACATGAGCTACCTCATCAGCGTGCTGGACAAGAGCCCGGTGGCCGAAGGCGCAGGCGCCGAGCAGGCGCTGCGCAACAGCCTGCAGCTGGCCCAGCGTGCCGAACAGCTGGGCTACCACCGCTACTGGTTTGCCGAGCATCACGCCGCACCGACCCTGGCCAGTCCGGCGCCGGAGGTGCTGGCAGCATGGGTGCTGGCACAGACCCGGCGCATCCGCATCGGCAGCGGTGGCGTGATGCTGCGCCACTATGCGCCGTACAAGGTGGCCGAGAACTTCAACCTGCTGGCGGCGCTGGCGCCCGGACGCGTCGACCTGGGGGTGGGCAAGGCACCCGGTGGCCTGCCGGCGTCCACCGCAGCGCTGGCCGCGGGGCGACCGGCCTTCGCCGATTTCGATCAGCAGCTGCGCGATCTGGAAGGATTCCTGTCCGGCTCGCTGGCCGAAGATCATGCGCATGCCAATGCGCAGGCGCGGCCGGTGCCGCAGGTGGCGGCCGAGCGTTTCCTGCTGGGCGCCAGCCCGCAGAGCGCACGGCAGGCGGCGGAGCTGGGCTGGCGCTTCGTCTATGCCGCCCATTTCGACGGCGACCCGAAGCACATCGAGGCGGCGTTCGAGGCCTATCGCGCCGTATCCACGCAGCCGCCGTTGCTGGCCACCGTCGCTTTCGCGGCGCCCACCAGCGAAGCGGCGGCGCGCCATGTCGGCGCATTGCGTGTCTACAAGCTGCACCTCGGCCCGGGGCAGACGGTGAACCTGCCCAGCCCGGACGCCGCGGCCGAGTATGCCCGCCAGGTGGGCGTGACCGACTTCCGTATCGAAGAGACGCGGCCCAGCGTGCTGTCGGGCGACGCGCAGCAGGTGCGCGGGGAACTGGACGCACTGCACCGCCGCTTCGGCGTGGGCGAATTCATCCTCGATGCGCCGGTGGCCGACCTCGACGCACGCCTGGCATCCCTTGAACTGCTGTCGCCCGCGCCACGCGCGGCGGTGGCCTGACCTGCAGGAGCGATACCCATGAGCAAGACACCGCGCACCATCCCGTTCGGCATCATGCTGCAGGGACCGGGCAGCCACATGCATGCGTGGAAGCATCCGTCCAACCCGGCCGATGCCAGCGTGAACCTGGACTTCTACATCGACATCGCGCGCACGGCCGAAGACAACGGCATCGCCTTCGGCTTCGTTGCCGATGGGCTGTACATCAACGAGAAATCGATCCCGCACTTCCTCAACCGCTTCGAGCCGATCTCGCTGTTGTCCGCGCTGGCCACGGCGACGAAGAAGATCGGCCTGGCCGGCACGCTGTCCACCTCCTACAGCGATCCGTTCACCGTGGCCCGGCAGTTCGCCTCGCTGGACCTGATCAGCGGTGGGCGCGCCGGCTGGAACGTGGTGACCTCGCCGCTGGAAGGATCGGGCCGCAATTACGGCCGCCCGCATCCGGAACATGCGCTGCGCTACCAGATCGCCGACGAATACCTGGAGGTGGTGCAGGGCCTGTGGGATTCATGGGACGACGATGCCTTCATCCGCGACCGCGAACAGGGCACCTTCTTCGCCACCGACAAGTTCCGCCGCCTCGACCACAAGGGCCGCTTCTTCCAGGTCGAAGGCCCACTGAACATCCAGCGCTCCGCGCAGGGGCAGCCGGTGATCTTCCAGGCGGGCTCGTCCGACGACGGCATCGCGCTGGCCGGCAAGTATGCCGATGCGGTATTCACCCACTCGCCCTCGCTGGAAGAAACCCGTGCCTTCACCCAGAAGGTGAAGAACTCGGCCATCGCCCACGGGCGCAGCGGCAATGACGTTAAGATCTTTCCGGGCATCGGGCCGATTGTCGGCCACACCGCCGAGGAGGCCGAAGCCAAGTACCAGGCGATTGCCGCACTCGCGGGCCTGGACGATGCGCTGGCCTACCTCGGGCGCTTCTTCGACCATCACGATTTCACCCAGTACGATCCCGACGCGCCGTTCCCCGAGCTGGGCGAGATCGGCAGCAATTCGTTCCGCTCCACCACCGATCGGATCAAGCAGGATGCCCGCGAGCAGGGCTTGAGCCTGCGCCAGGTCGCGTTGCAGGCGGTGAGCCCGCGGCCCAACTTCATCGGTACACCCGAGCACGTGGCCGACGAGTTGATCCGCTGGTTCGAGGCGGGCGCCAGCGATGGCTTCATTCTCGGGTTTGCGGCGCAGCGCGAGGGGCTGGACGATTTCGTGACCCTGGTACTGCCGATCCTGCAGGCGCGCGGGTATCAGCAGCGCGAGCTGGAAGGGAAGACGCTGCGCGACCACCTGGGCCTGCCGTACAAGGCCAGCCGTCATTCGACGGCCGCCGAACCGGCGCGGAAGGTGGGGTGAGGCGATGAACGTACTGCGCCGGGCATCCTTGACTGTGGCGCCCACCGGGCCGACGGGCGTGCTGCCTGAAATAGCCGCACGCGCCGATGAGGCCATCGCCATCCGCCACGACCTGCATCGACACCCGGAGCTCGCCTTCGAGGAGCATCGCACCAGCGCACGCGTAGCCGAACTGCTGCAGCAGTGGGGCTATACGGTGACCACGGGCGTCGGTGGAACCGGTGTGGTCGGAACGCTGCAGCGGGGTCAGGGCAGCCGAAGGCTTGGGCTGCGCGCCGACATCGATGCGCTGCCGATCCAGGAGGCGTCCGGGCTGCCTTATGCGAGCCAGAACGAAGGACGGATGCACGCCTGCGGTCATGATGGCCACACTGCGATTCTGCTGTCGGCGGCGCATTACCTGGCCCGGCACGGGCGCATCGATGGCACCCTGCAACTGGTGTTCCAGCCGGCGGAAGAAACCGGCTCCGGTGCGTCAAGGATGCTCGCCGACGGCCTGTTCGAGCGTTTTCCGGTGGATGCGATCTATGGACTGCACAACTGGCCGGGTGTGCCGGTGGGGCACTTCGGCTTTGTCGACGGACCGGCGATGGCATCGGTGGACTGGGCACGGTTGAGGGTGATCGGCAAGGGCGGGCATGGTGCGGAACCACAGGGAAGCGTGGATCCGATCCTCGCCGCCGCGCACATCGTCACCGCACTGCAGAGTGTGGTGTCGCGCAATGTGGACCCGCGGCAGATGGGCGTGGTGACGGTCGGTTCGATCCACGGTGGGCAGGCGGCCAACGTGATTCCCGACGTGGTGGAGCTGACCCTGACCGTACGCGCCTATCTGCCCGACGTTCGCGACACGCTGCGCCGTCGCGTGACCGAGCTTGCCGAGCAGACCGCCGCCGCGTTCGGGGCGCGCGCCGAGATCGAGTTCCCGCGTGGCTTCCCGAGCGTGATCAACCATCCGCAGCAGACCGCCTATATCCGTGAGGTGGCGCTGCAGGGATTCGGCGCAGGGCAGGTGCTGGATGCCTTCGCGCCGCGCACCGCCAGCGAGGACTTCGCCTTCCTGCTGCAGGCCCGGCCCGGAAGCTTCGTGTTCGTCGGCAACGGTGACAGTGCATCGCTGCACAGCCCGCGCTACGTGTTCAACGATGCGGTCATCGCTCCCGCCGCCAGCCTCTGGGCGCGGCTGGCCGAACACTATCTGGTGGAGGACGCAGCATGAGTACGGCACCGTTCGAGGAGCGCTTCCTCTACACCTCGGTGGACGATCCACTGGCGCGGCCACTGTTCGATGGGCTCGAACAGGAGTACGACAGTCGTTACGCCGATGTGCGGCGACGCATCGGTGGCAGTGCGCGCGAGGAGCTGCAACGCTATCCAGCGCAGGCATTCGCTGCGCCGGTGGGAGCGTTCGTGCTGCTGCTGCGTGAGGGCGTGGCCATTTCCGGCGGCGCGTTCATGCCTCACCGCGACCCGGATACGGCCGAGTTCAAGCGCATCTGGACACTGCCTGGCCTGCGCCGCCAGGGCATCGCCCGGCGCGTGCTGCAGGAGCTTGAAGACCAGGCCGCACGCCAGGGCTATCGCCGCGTATACCTGACCACCGGCTTCCGCCAGCCTGAGGCGGTCGGCCTGTACCTGAGCCATGGCTACACCGCACTGTTCGATCTGTCTGCCGACCCGGAATCGATCGCCCATCTGCCGTTCGAGAAGCAGCTGCGGGCACCGGCGCGTCCGCCGGCATCAAGCACTGCCGCCGTGCAGGGAGTCCACGCATGAGTACGCCGTCCACCGCGATCGAGGGTCTGGCCGCGCGTCCGGCACCGGCATTGAAGATCGTGCCGGCGCGGCATCCGCTGCAGGTGTTCGGCACGGTGCTGGCGCTGGCGTTGATCCTGATCGGGCTGCAGTCGGTACTCGGCAATCCACGTTGGGGCTGGGGCACCTTCGCCGAGTGGTTCTTCGCCCGCCCGGTGCTGGAAGGGCTGGGTCGCACGCTGTTGCTGACCGCGCTCGGCACCGGCCTGGGCTTCGCGCTGGGCACGCTGCTGGCGCTGGCACGGGTATCCGGCTCGCCGTTGTTGTCGGCGGTATCGTGGGGCTACGTCTGGTTGTTCCGTTCGATTCCACTGCTGGTGCTGTTGCTGCTGCTGAACAATCTGGGTTATCTGTACAGCACGATCGAACTGGGCATTCCGTTCACCGGCATCAGCCTGTTCTCGTATCCCACCACCCAGCTGATCGGTGTGTTCACGGCTGCGGTGCTGGGCCTGACACTGAACCAGGCGGCGTTCTCGGCCGAGGTGATCCGCGGTGGCATCCTCTCGGTCGATCACGGCCAGTATGAAGCAGCGGCCGCGCTGGGCCTGCCGCGCGGCCGCCAGGTGCGGCGCATCATCCTGCCGCAGGCGATGCGTTCGATCCTGCCGGCCGCCTTCAACGATGTGATCGGCCTGGCCAAGAGCACGTCGGTGGTCTACGTGCTGGCGTTGCCGGAGCTGTTCTACACCGTGCAGGTGATCTACCGCCGCAACCTGGAGGTGGTGCCACTGCTGATGGTGGCCACGGTCTGGTACCTGGTGATCCTGACCGTGCTGTCGCTGCTGCAGCGGCGCGTGGAGCAGCGCTTCGCGCGTGGCCAGCTGCAGCGTGAGCGCAGCGTGTCGCGGGTATCCTCGCCCGCGCCGCGTGCGGCATCGCCGGTTGCGGTGCGGCCGCGCATCGCGAGCGCGGCCGAGGCCGGACAGGGAGCGCCGATATCGCTGCACGGTGTCGGCAAGGCGTTCGACGGGCAGCCGGTACTGGAGGACATCACCTTGGAACTGCGCGGCGGCAGCGTAACGGTGCTGATCGGCCCGTCCGGTGCCGGCAAGTCGACGCTGCTGCGGCTGATCAACCACCTGGAGCGCGCCGACACCGGCTTCGTCAGCGTCGGTGGCCAGCTGATCGGCTATCGCCGTGACGGCGACACCCTGTACGAGCTGCCGGAGCGCGAGATCCGCCGCCGTCGTGCCGAGGTGGGCATGGTGTTCCAGGGCTTCAACCTGTTCCCGCACCTGACCGCGCTGGAGAACATCATCGAGGCGCCGATGGCGGTGCGCGGTGTGCCGCGTACGCAGGCCGAACAGCAGGCGCGCGTGCTGCTGGAGCGCGTCGGCCTGGCGGACAGGGCCGATGCGTTCCCGCGCCACCTGTCAGGTGGCCAGCAGCAGCGCATCGCCATCGCCCGTGCACTGGCCCTGCAGCCGAAGGTGCTGCTGTTCGATGAGCCGACGTCGGCGCTGGACCCGGAACTGGTGGCCGAAGTGCTCAGTGTGATCGAAGAGCTCGCCCGTTCCGGCACCACGCTGGTGATCGTCACCCACGAACTTGGCTTCGCCCGCCGCGTTGCCGACCACGTGGTGATGATGGACCAGGGCCGGGTGATCGAGCAGGGCACGCCCGAGGCCATATTTGAACACCCGCGCCAGCAGCGCACCGCCGATTTTCTCGCCAAGACCCTCTGATCCGGATGTGACCCCCATGAGTCCTGCAACGTCTCGTCGTCCGTCGCGCAGCACCCTGCTGGTCAGCGCTGTGCTGGTCATCGGCATTGCCGGCATCGTCTATTCCCGTGCACGGCAGGCCCCGGAGGCCGTGCCCGCAGCGACCAGCAGCCTGGCCGGTGCCGGCGCGCCAGCGCTGCGGGGGACCGTGGATCCGAAAGCGCAGGCGCTGGTTCCGGCGGACTTCCGCTTCGTGACGCCGGGCACGTTGACGGTCGCGACGCATCCCGGTCAGTTGCCGCTGGCCGACTATGGCGCCGACAGCAAGGAAGTGATCGGCATCGAGCCGGATATCGCACGGCTGGTGGCCGATGCGCTGGGCCTGAAGCTGGTGGTGGTGCCGGTCGCCTGGGCCGACTGGCCGCTGGGACTGGAGTCGGGCAAGTACGACGCAGTGCTGTCCAACGTAACCGTGACCGAAGAGCGCAAGAAGAAGTTCGACTTCTCCAGCTACCGTTATGACCTGCTCGGTATCTATACGCGCACCGACGGGCCCATCCAGAAGATCGAGAAGCCGGCCGATGTCGCTGGCCTGAAGGTGGTGGTCGGTGCCAGCACCAACCAGGACCAGATCCTGCGGCAGTGGGATGCACAGAACATCGCGGCCGGGCTGGAGCCGGTGCAATACCAGTACTTCGATGATTCGGTGGTCGGCCGCCTGGCCGTGATCACCGGCCGAGCCGATGTATCGTTCGAACCCAACGCCACCGGCGCGTACTCCGCGCGCGATGGCAAGGTGCGGCGCGTTGGCCTGTTTCCGGGCGGTTGGCCGAACGCTGCTGCGATCTCGGTCACCACGCGGAAGGGCAGCGGCCTGGCCGATGCGGTGACCCAGGCGCTCAATACCCAGATCGGCAGCGGCACCTACGCACAGGCACTGGCGCGCTGGAACGTGACTGAGGAAGCCGTGCCGCAGTCGCAGACCAACCCGCCGGGCTTGCCGGATCTCTGACGCCGGGCATGCCCCGGCACCAAGGCTGCTTCTGTAGAGCCGAGCCATGCTCGGCTGCTCTACCAACGTGCCTCCAGCGTCCTGAACGGCTTCGCCAACCGCACACCCTCGGCATCGAAGTCGGAAACGCTATGGCCGTCCACGCGCACCTGCTTCGGTGCCGTGCGCGCGGGCCACCAGACCTTGACGGCCGTGGCGCTGCGCAGCCCTTCGCCGAGCGTCACGGTCAGCGTACCGTCGCGTTGCTGTGCCTGCATCCGCAGCGTGCCGTACGCCGTCGGCAGGCGCTCCACCGCAAGGCCATCGCCGGCCAGCCAGGAGGGCGGCGTGCCCGGCAGCAGTGACAGGGCATCGTCGTCCTCGCGCATCAGCATCCCGAACAGGGTGCGGCCGTATTCGGCACCGATCCAGGTGTGCGGCATGTCGCCCAGGTAGCGCGGAAAACGCAGCCGTGAGTGCACGACTTCGGCCAGCACCTGCCATTGCAGCGGGCGACGGTCGCGCAGCAGGCCCTGCAGCAGCTCGTCGGCCGCTGCGGGCTGGCCCAGATGCACATAGCTCAGGACGTTGCGGATTTCATAAGGGGTGTACGCATACAGCGCACCGGGCTGGTTGCGCTTGCGGACGTCGTCAAGATAGCGGGCAAAGGTGGTGCGCAGCGCATCAGCCGGCAGCACGCTCTGCGCACCGGTGGGATCCAGCGCGATGGAGACGCCGGTCGGGTCGCCATCGCCAAGATCGGCGGAGGAGGGAATGAAATCGATGCCTTTCCACGCCATCGTCGCGCGGATCGAAGCGTGCAGTGCGTCATACAGCGCCTTGTACTGCCCGCGTGCCCAGGTGGCGGTGGCGTGGTCGCCGAGTGATTCAGCCAGCCATGCGCCGTCATGCCAGCCCTTCAGGCCCCAGTAGTCGTCCCAGTAGCTGTGGGTGGGAGAGGGATAGCCCTCGTGGCTGATCGACGGTGCCAGGATGCCGGCAAAGCGTTCCGGCGCCGGTTGATCGGCCTTGTAACCGGGTACCAGCGTGCGCTCACGCAGTTCCTGCAGGAAGCGCAGCGCGGCCTTCACTTTCGGCAGGTATGCACGCACGGACTCGGGGCCACCGTCGAGGCGCGCGACATCGGCCACCAACGCGACGTACTGGCCCTGGCTGTCGTACTCGATGTCCGATCCGAAGCCGGTGTTGACGCTGCCATCGTCATTGAGGATCGGCGACACCAGGCCGTTGGCATGTACCCCGTGTTCGCTGTACCACGCAAGGTAGTCGCGCGCGACCTTGGCTTCGCCCATCCGCAGCAGTACCGCCGAGGTGGCCATGCCGTCGCGGATGAAGGAGCGGTTGTAGTTGCGTGGGCCGGGTTGCATGGCCGGGCCGGTCTGGTTGATCAGCATGTACGCGGCCTGGGCACGCAGCATGTCGACCAGCGACGGATCGGGCAGGCGCAGGCCGACCTGGCCCAATCGTGCCTGCCAGTCCGCAGAGGCTTCGGCGGCCAGCGTCTCGAAGCCGGCATCGGCATCGCCTGGCAGGCGCGCGAGGTCCAGTGCCGGTGGCTCCGGAAGTACACCCTTGGCGTCGGCCGCCGCCGTACCCAGCGGGAAGGCGACGACCACGGATTGGCTGGCGCCGGGCGCCAGTGTGATCCGGTAGTCCAGCGCCGCCGCCGCCAGCCCACGCGCATCGGTAGCCTGGCGTGCGCCGGGCAACCGGCCCGAAGCGATGGCGGAGGTGATCTCGGTTTCGCCGTTCGGGCCGAACGGTGCCGCGCCGGAGGCGCTGACCGCCGACAGCGAGTGCAGCAGGGTACGACCATTGACGCGCACGCTCTGGCCGTCGATGGCCACGTCGCGGATCGGCGACAGGCCACCGTTCTGCCACGGCGGGTTCATCTGCATCGGCCGCACCACCAGGCTCAGCGTGCCCTCGACCGGCGTGGTACCGGTATTGCGCAGTCGATGCCGGAGGAAGGTGACGGGCTGGCCGTCGCGCTCGATCGCGAACGCTTCGCTGCGCAGTTCCAGACCGGGCTGCGGCGACCAGGCGGCCGAGGGCATCGGCTTCCAGCCGTCGCGCAGGGCATGCTGCACGGCCTGTTCCGCGGCACCGGCGGCACGCCCATCGGCATTGCGCCAGATCGGCTGCACCAGCGGTGCGCCCTTGAATGCCTCGATGTTGCCGTATTCGTCGAAGATCGACTTCTGCCGTCCGGCATGCACGCCCACGGCCGTCCAGTACGTCTGCTGCATCTGCAACGACGCCGGGAACAAGCCACGCTGCGCGCCGCTGGCGGCGATCTGGTACTGCTTCATCGGCGTCATCACGGCCTTCGGGCCGAGCAGGCGCAGGCGCGTGACCTGTGGCGAGGGCCCGTCGACGATGAGCCGCAGGGCACGCACATCGTGCACCGTATCGCTGGCCAACCAACTCTGGGCATGGCTGGCGGCCTGCGTGTCCTGCGCCAGCGGCTGCCAGCGCCCCTGCGCATCCTGGGCCTGCAGGCGTGCGGCGCCACGCTGGCCCGCCCACTCCACCGCCAGGCCGGTGCCCGGCTGAGCGCGCGGCAGGGTGATTTCAAGCACATGGCTGCCCTTGCCATCGGTAGGGAGGGCGACGCCGCTACCGCCTTGCCACAACGCGGCTGCCTGTGCGCTGTCGAGTCCGTGCACGCGTGCACTGAGCGTGGCGTCCAAGGGTTCCATCTCGAAGATGGAGACCCCCCAGTCCGACGTGCGCTGGGGACTGGCCAGCCTCAGATAGCGCGCCTGGCGCGGTTCGAAGTACAGCGTCTCCACATCGCCCAGCGAGTCGGCCATGGTGTAGGCGGGCTGCCACTGCCGGCCGTCCATCGAGGTCTGCAGCGTGTAACCCTCGGGATTGGAGACGTCCCAGGTCAGGCGTGCACCGCCGAGCAGGGCCGGTGCGCCCAGATCGATCTGGAACCAGTGTCCGGGGCTGAAGGCGCCGCCGGTGACCGTCTTCGGGTCGTTGTCGATCAGACGGCCGATGGCCATCGCCGGGACCTGCTGTGATGAGCTGCTGGCCTGCCACTGGCTGCGCGGTGGCAGTGTCTGCGCCTGCGCGGCGGAGGCCATCACGGCCAGCGGCAGCAGAGCGCGCGCGACGTAGCGCAGGCATGCCCAGGAGGGGCGGAAGCGATCAGCACGCAGCGTCATGTCGACAGCCTTGGAGGTTCGGCCAGGATCGGGCAGGCGCTACGCTAGCAGGGGGTGTAATCGTTTACATGACGCGCTGCAATAGGGGAGAGTGCGGACGCGTGGCGCAACGCCCTGCAAGGCGTCGCGACAGCCATCGTCCGCAACGTCACTGCCTGCACGAACCGGCGCCCCGTGACAGCAGCGCCCAGGCAAGCTCAGCGCAGCGCCACCTGTTCCCACCAGCGCGTGCCTGCCTGCGGCGCCTGCATGTCCAGCGCCTCGCCCATCATCGGCGTGGCGATCGGCACATCGTGCGCGGCTGCCAGCGCGGTGATGCGCTCGAAGGGCTGTTGCCAGTCATGCAGGGCCAGGTCAAAGGTGCCGTTGTGGATCGGCAGCAGCCACTTGCCGCGCAGGTCCAGGTGGGCCTGCAGCGTCTGCTCCGGCTGCATGTGCACGAATGCCCAGCGCGGATCGTATGCGCCGGTTTCGATCATGGTCAGATCGAACGGGCCGTACTTCTCGCCGATGGCCTTGAAGCCATCGAAGTAGCCGGTGTCACCACTGAAGAAGATGCGGAAGTCGCCGTCCTGGATGACCCACGAGGCCCACAGGCTGCGGTCGCTGTCGCCCAGGCCGCGGCCGGAGAAGTGCTGGCCGGGTGTGGCGGTCAGGCGCAGGCCATCGGCTTCGGTCGATTGCCACCAGTCCAGCTGTTCGACCTTGTCCGCGTCCACGCCCCAGGCGATCAACTGATCACCCACACCCAGCGGCGCGATGAAGCGCGTGGTCTTGCCCGCCAGCTGCATCACCGCAGCGTGATCCAGGTGGTCGTAATGGTTGTGCGAGAGGATCACGCCGGCGATCGGCGGCAGCTGTTCGATGCTGATCGGCGGGGCGTGGAAGCGCGCAGGGCCCATCCACTGCACCGGTGACGCCCGTTCGGAGAAGACCGGGTCGGTCAACCAGTACTGGCCGCGCAGCTTCAGCAGGATCGTCGAGTGCCCCAGCCGGAACAGGCTGCGATCCGGCGCGGCTTCCAGCGCGGCACGATCCAGCGCCTGCACCGGTATGGCGCCCGCGGGTACGGTCCCCTTCGGCTTGTTGAACAGGAAGGTCCACCAGATCTCCAGCCCGTTGCGCAGGCCCATCGCCGGCCGCGGCAGTACGTTGTGGAACTTGCCCTCGCGGTATTGCGGGGAGTCGGGGAAGTCGGGGAGGGACCAGGACTTGCAGAAGGTGTAGGCGGTCACGGCGAGGATTCCAAGCAGGAGGACAAGGAGCAGGCGCTTCATGGGTGACGTCCGCAGGGTACACTGCACAGTGTAGTTTCCTGCTGCGGAAAAGTATACTCATCGGTGTAAAATGGGGGTATCCGTTCAGTTATCTGGTGTCGCCATGTCCCGTCCGCCGCAGCGCCTGACCGACCGCAAACGCGAGGCCATCGTGCGCGCGGCGGTGGAGGAATTCCGCACGGCCGGCTATGAAGCCACCAGCATGGACCGGATCGCGGCAGCGGCCGGTGTATCCAAACGCACGGTCTACAACCACTTCCCCAGCAAGGAAGAATTGTTCTCGCTGATTCTGGAGGAACTCTGGGAACGCAGCATGGCCGGCGTCGAGCTGCCCTACCGTGCGGAGCAGCCACTGGAGCCGCAGCTGCTCGCGTTGCTGGAGCAGAAGCTGGAACTGCTGGGTGATGCCAATTTCATCGACCTGGCCCGCGTTGCCATGGCGGAGATCATCCATTCACCCGAACGTGCGCAGGCAATCGTCTGTCGCATGGGCGAGAAGGAGAGTGGGGAAAGCGCCTGGATCCGTGCAGCGATCGCCGATGGCCGGCTGCGTGCGGTCGATCCCGAATTCGCCGCCCATCAGCTGCATGGACTGGTGAAGAGTTTCGCCTTCTGGCCGCAGGTAACGATGGGGCAGGCGCCGCTGGGGGCCGACGAGCGCGCGCGGGTGGCGGCATCGGCGGTCGCCATGTTCCTGGGCCACTACGCGCGCTGACGCCGTGGCAACCGCGTCGGCATGGCTCGCCCGGCCCGCAAGCACAGTGCTGTGACGGACATGTCTGTGCCGTCGATGCGCCATCTGCGATAGTGACGTCGGGTATCAATGCACGATTGCTTCCATGTCATCCGCTTCGGCGCGCCATATCGGCGAAGTCCTGCAACAGTCCTATGGCATCACCACCGCCGCCGTGGTGCCTCGCGCGGTTGGCGCAGACGCCAATGCCAGCGTTTACCGCATCGATGCGCGACGCGGTCAGTGGTGGTTGAAATGCCGCACCTACCAGGTGCAACCGGCGGTCTGGGACACGCTGCATTGGCTGCGGGGCACCCTGGGCATCGAGGAGATCGTGGCGCCCTGGCCGGCATTGACCGGCGGCGCGTCGGTCCAGCGCTGGGGCCTGCAGTTCACGCTGTTTCCCTACATCGAGGGCCAGTCCGGTTTCGAGGCGCCGCTCAGCCATGCGCAGTGGCTGCGCCTGGGCAACGTGCTGCGCCGGCTGCATGACGCTGAGGTGCCCGAATCGCTGCAACGCGCGCTGCCGACCCTGCGCCTTGAAGCGGATGCGTTGACCACCGTTGGGCGCTGGTTGCAGCCGGGCGATGCCTTGCCGGTCGCGCAGGATCGGTTGGGCAGCGCGTTCCTGGCCGTCTGGGAGCTGCGCCGCGAACGCATTGCCGAGGTCCACCGCCGCGCGTCGGAACTGCACGATGAACTGCGCGACGAACGGCCGCCGCTGCGGTTGTGCCATACCGACCTGCATGCGGGAAACCTGCTGATGGGTAACGAGGGCAACCTGCACCTGATTGATTGGGATGGCCTGTCCCTGGCGCCCCGCGAGCGTGATCTGATGTTTCCCGGCGCGGCGGTGGGCGGACGCTGGGGGCGCGAACGTCCGCTCGGTTTCGTGGAAGGGTATGGCCCGGACCTGGGGGACCCACGCTGGATCGCCTGGTACCGGCACTGGCGGATCCTGCAGGACCTGATCGAGTTCGAACAGGTGCTGCTGGGGGGCGACGCGCTGGAGCGCTCGCCGCAGCTGCGCCGTCAGTCGCTGCACTACCTGGGCGAACAGTTCGCGCCGGGCAATGTGTTCGACGCAGCCGAACGCGCGTATCGCGCGCTGGATGCGTCGCCGCTGCAGCGTTGACGGTGGATCATTCGGCGGGCTTGGCCGCCGCTGACGCCGCCGCCGTCGCCGCCCGCCGCGACAGCACGGCCTCGCGGTGGGCGATGTAAGCGTTGGCGGCCAGAATGATGCCCGCACCGACGATGGTCCAGCGGTCCACGGTCTCGTTGAACAGCAGCCACCCGCACAGGGTCACCAGCGGCAGCTGCAGGAAGCTGATCGGCGTCAGCGCCGACACTTCTCCCAGGCGCAGCGCGCGCGTCCACAGCAGCTGGCCGACCGTGCCCATCACGCCGGTGACCAGCAGCCACAGCCAGGCCACGCCACTGGGCCAGACCCAGACAAACACTGCCGGAACCAGCGAAAGCGGCACCCAGAAGACGTAGGTATAGAGCACCACGGTATCGGCGCTGTCCACGCGGGTGAGCTGCTTGATCTGGATGGCCACCAGTGAACTCAGCACCGCAGCGGCGACGGCGACCAGGCTGCCAGCGGTGAAGCCGGTGGTGCCCGGCCGCACGATCACCAGCACACCGATGAAACCGACCACCACTGCGGCCCAGCGGCGCACACGCACGGTTTCGCCCAACCACAGCACGGCGGCGATGGTGACGAACAACGGTGTGGAGTACGAGAGCGATACCGCCTGCGCCAGTGGCAGATGGCCCAACGCCCAGAACGCACACAGCATCGAACCCAGGCCGATCGCGCTACGCACGAAATAGCGTGGCAGCTGCTGGGTCTTCAGCGGCGCATGGCCCGGCCGCAGCAGCATCGGCAGCAGTGCCAGCAGGCCGAACGCGTTGCGGAAGAAGGCGACCTCCTGGGTCGGTACGTAACGGGTGGCGTAACGGATCGCCACCGCCATCATGCCGAACGCCAGGGTGCTGCCGAGCATCAGCAGTGCCGCCCGCATCGGGGTGGCGCCGGCGGAAAGGGCGGGGGTGTTCACCACTGTGCGCCGAGCAGGCGGGGCTCCGGTTCGATCGGTACGCCGAATTTCTCCAGCACCGACGCGGAAATGCGCCGCGCCAGCGCAAGCAACTCGGCCCCGGTGGCGTTGCCATGGTTGACCAGGACCAGCGCATGGCTGGCAGCAACGCCTGCATCGCCCTCACGGAAGCCCTTCCAGCCGCAGGCCTCGATCATCCACGCTGCGGAGACCTTGCGCCGGTCCTCACGATCGGCCGGGAACACCGGCAGGTCCGGGAAATGCTGCAGCAGCACGTCGACCTGCTCCAGGGGCAGGACCGGATTCTTGAAGAAACTGCCGGCATTGCCCAGCACCTCCGGATCGGGCAGCTTGCGGCGGCGGATCGCGATGACTGCGTTGGCCACGTCCACGGCACTGGGCAGCTCCACGCCCTGCGCCTGCAGTTCTTCGCGGATGCCGGCATAGTCCATGCGCAGGTCGTGCAGCAAGGGCAGCTTCAGCTCGATGGCGGTGATCAGGTAGCGGTCTGCCTGCTGCTTGAACACGCTGTCGCGGTAGGCGAAGCCACACTGTTCGTTGTCCAGCCGCACCCAGGCCTGCTCGTGGCAGTCCCAGGCTTCCACTGCCTGGATGAACTCGCCGACCTGTGCGCCATAGGCGCCGATGTTCTGGATCGGCGCTGCACCGGCCGTGCCTGGAATCAGGGCCAGGTTCTCCAACCCGGACAGGCCTTCTTGCAGCGACCACATCACCAGGCCGTGCCAGGGCACGCCGGCACCGGCGCGGATCACCGCATGATCGGCGCGATGCTCCAGGAAACTGATGTCGCGGTTGCCGAACACCAGCACGGTGCCAGGCAGATCGTCGGCGATCAGCACATTGCTGCCGCTGCCCAGTACCAGCAGCGGTCCGCCGGAAACCTCCGGTAGCGCCAGCACTTCCGGCAGCAGCGATGCGTCATGCAGCTCCAGCAGCTGCGCGGCATTGGCACGCACGTGGAAGGTGTTCAGCGCCTGCAGCGGCGCGTTCCGGGTCAGTGTCCAGCGCAGCGGCGCGGCGGTGTCGAGTCCATCCATGGGGGCGCTCACAGCGGCGCCACCGCGCCACGGCTGGGCGCTTCGCGGCGGCGGCGGATCGCCTCCACGCATTCCGATACCAGCGCCGGCCCGCGGAAGATCAGGCCGCTGTAGCACTGCACCAGCGAGGCGCCCGCCGCCATCTTGGCCACTGCGTCGGCGCCGGACAGGATGCCGCCGACACCGACCAGCGGCACCGACTCGGGCAGGCGCGAGCGCAGCCGCCGCAGGACCAGGGTGGACTGTTCCAGGACCGGGGCACCGGACAGACCGCCGGCTTCGTTCGCCAGCGGATCGCCGGCCACCTTGCTGTGGTCGATCGTGGTGTTGGTCGCGATCACGCCGTCCACCTGCAGCTCGCCGAGCACGCGCGCAGCAGCGTCGATGTCGCGCTCGCTGAGGTCAGGCGCCACCTTCACCAGCATCGGTACGCGCCGGCCGTGCCGCGCGGCCAGGTCTTCCTGGCGATCACGCAGCTGGCTGACCAGCTGGCGCAGTGCGGTTTCCTCCTGCAGCTCGCGCAGGCCGGCGGTGTTGGGCGAGGAGATGTTGACGGTGATGTAGTCAGCCAGCGGGTACACCTTGTCGAGGCAGGCCACATAGTCGTCGACGGCCTGCTCGTTGGGGGTGTCCTTGTTCTTGCCGATGTTGATGCCGAGCAGGCCGCGACGGTTGCGCGCGCGCTCGACATTGCGCACCAGTGCATCCACGCCTGCGTTGTTGAAGCCCATGCGATTGATGATGGCGTTGTGCGCCGGCAGCCGGAACAGCCGCGGCGTCGGGTTGCCCGCCTGTGGCCGCGGCGTGATCGTGCCGATCTCGACGAAGCCGAAACCCAGCGCGAACAGCGCATCGATGTGCTCGCCATTCTTGTCCAGGCCGGCCGCCAGGCCGACCGGATTGGGGAATGTCAGCCCGAACACGGTGCTCGGCAGCGGCGCGATGCGTGCGGCCAGCAGCGGCGTGGTGCCGGTGCGGTAGGCCACGTCCAATGCGGACAGGCCGAGGCCGTGGGCGCGCTCGGCGTCGAGCGAGAACAGGAAGGGGCGGGCAAGCGAATACATGCGTCGGTTCAGTCCAGCGTGCCGAGGAAGGCTCGGGTTCGATATTCAAAGGCGACCTGGCCGTTGACCGCGTGGGCCGCGAACAGATCCTGCAGTGCCGCCAGCATCGGCGCATGGCGCGGATGCCCGGGCTGTGGCGCATAGGAGGACGACAGCAGGCGGCCGCGCAGGGCGTCCAGATCCAGATGCTGCACGTTCGGCAGTTCCACCTGGCCGCGCAACCCGGCACCAAACCATGCCTGCATCGTGGCGTCATCCTGGTAGCGTTCTGCCACGGCGGAATAGTCCGTGCCGTAATCGAGCAGCAGCTGCTCATAGCCAACCAGGAACGGGCTGGCATCGAGCAGGCGTGAGTTCCAGTAGATCAGCGCCAGTCCGCCGGGGCGCAGGATGCGCTGCCATTCAACACGGACGGCGTCGGTGTCGAACCAGTGGAAGGCCTGCGCGGCACTGACCAGATCGACGCTGTGCTCTGCCAGGCCGGTGGCCTCGGCACGCCCATCGACGGCCTGGAACAACGGGTATGCAGCCAGCCAGCCTTCGGCAGCAGCGCGCATGGCGGCGTTGGGCTCGACCGCGACCACAGGATGGCCGGTGTCGAGGAACAGACGGCTGGAAATGCCGGTACCGGCGCCGATGTCGGCCACCCGTGCATCGTGGCCGACGCCCATCGGTCCATGCAGCCATTCCATCAACGCCGGCGGGTAGTCAGGCCGATAACGGACATAATCGGCGACGCGGCTGCTGAAGCGTTCGGTGCTGTCGGAGGAGGTCATGGCGGTCAGTTCGACAGTGCGGCGAGCCAGGCCAGGCCACCGAAGAAGAGGATGAAGGCCAGGACTGCCGCCAGGGCGGCTGCCACCATCACCCAGCCCAGCACCAGCCCGGTGACCGCCAGGCCATCGCCTTCGAGTTCATGCGGGCGGCGGCGGATCTCGGCGCGGGCCATGTGGCCGGTGACGATGGCGACGATGCTGGCCACGAAGGGCAGGACAGTCCAGGCGGCAATGCCCATGACCAGGCTGACCACGGCCAGGGCGCTTGTCTGTCGGGGTGCCACGCTCATCGGGTCCTCCTTGCAGTACGCACATGATAGTGCCTCCGTCCGGGCAATCCCATGGGCAGTGCCCGGCCCGAGCGGTTCAGCCCATCAGTACCTGGCCACCATCGACGTTCAGCACGTGACCGGTGATCCAGCGCGCCAGCGGCGAGCACAGGAACAGCGCGGCATCGGCAATCTCGCGTGGCTGGCCGAAGCGGCCGAACGGAATTCTTGCCAGGGTGCCGTGATACAGCGCCGGGTCGCTGGTTTTGCGCCGGTCCCACAGACCGTCGGCAAACTCGATGGAGCCCGGGGCGATCGCGTTGACCCGGATCCGGTCCGGCGCCAGTGCCAGCGCCTGCGACGTGGTGTAGTGCGAAAGAGCGGCCTTGGCAGCCGCATAGGGAGCGCCCCCCGGCCGGGGTTGCTGCGCGGCGATCGAGGAGAGATTGAGGATGCAGGCGTCGCTCGATTCGCGCAGCCAGGGCAGGGCGAGCCGCGAGGCCCGCACCGCGGCCATCAGGTCGACCTGCAGGCTGGCGGCCCAGCCGTCTTCATCGTCTGCCATGCCGTAACCGGTGGCATTGTTGACCAGCACGTCGATGCCGCCCAGGGACGCTGCGGCCGCATGCAGCCAGGCGTCGATCTGGCCGGGGTCGGCCAGGTCGGCGGCAAAGGCGTGCAGTGATGCCCCCTGGGCCGCTGCGTCGGCCAGCAGGGTGTCGAGCCCCGCCTGACCTCGTGCGCAGACCGAGACATGGGCGCCGGCCGCAGCGAAGGCCAGGGCCATCTCACGGCCGATGCCTTTGCTGCCGCCGGCAACCAGCACCCGGCGGCCGCTGAAGTCGAGGATTGGAGCCCCCGCCGGGGCCCCACTCTCGGCGACGTCCGGGCCGGGATGCATCACAGGTCGAACTTGATGCCCTGGGCCAGCGGCAGCGAATCGGAGTAGTTGATGGTGTTGGTCTGCCGGCGCATGTAGACCTTCCATGCGTCCGAGCCCGACTCGCGGCCACCACCGGTGTCCTTCTCGCCACCGAACGCGCCACCGATCTCCGCACCGGAGGTGCCGATGTTGATGTTGGCGATGCCGCAATCCGAGCCCGCAGCCGACAGGAAGCGTTCGGCGGTCTTCAGATTCTGGGTGAAGATCGACGAGGACAGGCCCTGCGGTACCCCGTTCTGCATGTCGATGGCTTCGTCGATGCTGTCGTAGGGCATCACGTACAGGATTGGCGCGAAGGTCTCGTGCTGGACCACGGCATCACTGTTCTTCAGGCCGCTGACAATGGCCGGCAGCACGAAGTTGCCGGCGCGGTCGATGCGGGTGCCGCCGGTCTCGATGGTGCCGCCGGCGGCCTTGGCCTGGGCAATGGCGTCGAGGAACTGCTGCACGGCACCTTCGCTGTTCAGCGGACCCATCAGGTTGGCGGCATCGGTCGGGTCGCCGATCTTGCCTTCCACCTGCTTGTACGCCTTGACCAGCGTGGCCAGCACGTCGGCGTAGATCGAGCGGTGCACGATCAGGCGGCGGGTGGTGGTGCAGCGCTGGCCGGCCGTACCGACGGCGCCGAACACGATCCCCGGCACAGCCAGCTTCAGGTCGGCGGTCTCGTCGAGGATGATGGCATTGTTGCCACCCAGTTCCAGCAGGCAGCGGCCCAGGCGGCGCGCCACCTTTTCATTGACGGTGCGGCCGACCTGGGTGGAGCCGGTGAAGCTGATCAGCGGCACGCGACGATCATCAACCAGCTTTTCCGACAGTGCGGTGCCGGCATCGTTGACCAGGTAGAAGATGTCCGGGAAGCCGGCTTCGCGCAGCGCGTCGTTGCAGATCTTCATCGAGGCGATGGCGGTCAGCGGCGTCTTGTTGGACGGCTTCCAGATGCACACGTCGCCGCAGATCGCCGCCAGGAATGCATTCCAGCTCCACACCGCGACCGGGAAGTTGAAGGCTGAAATGATGCCGACCAGGCCCAGCGGGTGGTACTGCTCGTACATGCGGTGGCCGGGGCGCTCCGAGTGCATCGTGTAGCCATACAGCATGCGGCTCTGGCCGACGGCGAAGTCGGCGATGTCGATCATCTCCTGCACCTCGCCATCGCCTTCCGGCTTGCTCTTGCCCATCTCCAGGGCAACCAGCGAGCCCAGCGCGTCCTTGTGCCTGCGCAGCGCCTCGCCGCACAGGCGCACGGCTTCGCCACGGCGCGGGGCAGGGGTGGTGCGCCACTGCTTGAACGCTTCCTGGGCGCGGGCGATCACCGTTTCGTATTCAGTCTCGGTGGTCGCACGCACCTGTGCGATCGGCTCGCCCGTGGTCGGGTTGACCGGGGTGATCAGCTCACCGCTGGCAGCGCTCGACCACTCCCCGTTGCCCAGGTACGTGCCAGCGTTGATCGCGTCCAGGCCAAGGGACTTGAGCAGCTCGGAAGACATGCAGACTCCTGTGTTTCGTTACGTTGTTTGGCGTCATCGCGGGCGGGTGGGGGGCGATGAACAGAACCGCCGATGGTAGCAGAGGGCGATGAGCGGCCTTGGTGCAGTGCAGGGTGCCAGGCCTGGCGGACGTGCTGGGACGGGACGTCCCGGGGGCGCCAATCGGGTTGATCCTTCGGGGCGTGATGGGATGATTCCGTGCATCAAACGTCAATTTCTGGACGCTGTCGGACGTAGTGCGAATCATTTTGACGCATTTTGAAATATTAAAAAATAGGAATAGTTCTAATGACTTAGGGTGGGTCGGGCGGGTGAATGGGCGCGCGACGGGCTGCCGCTTCCTACCAATTGCCTTTCACATCATCCACAATCACGTTCGACTTATTGACGCAATTCCGTCTGTTCGCACCGGCTTGGGGAGGCCTGGTATGCGACAGCCATCACAATTGTAGTGCTGGATCGGAAAACAGCTTGGAGAAGTGCAGTGCTACATGGATCGGTAGATGACCTCCCCGCAGAGCGTGCCGATGCCGGCCGACGCCGGGTCGAAGCCCGGGCGGCCCTGGAACTGGGGCTTCGCCTCGGAGACCTGTTGCTCCTGCCCGGCATGGCTGCATTGGCCCACGTCGTGTGCTACGGCACGCCGGCGCCCAACCAGTCCCAGCGCATCGTCTTCGGTGCGGTGATTCTCAGCGCCATCGTCTGCTTCTCCATCGCGCCGGTCTACCGCAACTGGCGCCTGCGTGGCCTGCTGGCCGACCTCTGGCTGCTGCTGCTGGCCTGGTCCGGAAGCTTCGCCCTGTTCTCCCTGTATGCCGTGCTGGTGGGGCTGGCCGATGCCGTTCCGTCGCGCTGGCTGGTGGGCTGGTACATCGGCGGTCTGGCCTCGATGGTCGGCCTGCGCGTACTGCTGCGTGTCCAGCTGCACCGGTTGCGTTCGCGGGGACTGGATCACGAGCGGATCCTGCTGGTCGGCCTCCGGGCGCCGGCGCTCAGGCTGCATCGCCTGCTGCGCGGCAAGCCGGAGATGGGCAAGGAAGTGATCGGCTACTTCACCAGCAAGGGCGACATTGCCACCCGGCGTGGCGGCGATGCCCCGCAGCGCCTGGGCGCACTGGATGATGTGCCGCGCTACCTGGATGCGCACCGGGGGGAGTTCGACCAGGTCTGGGTGTCCCTGCCGCTGGGAGATACCGCGCCCATCCGTGACATGCTCAAGCAGATCGAGCGGTTCCCGGTGCCGATTCGCCTGATTCCCGATACCACGGGCCTGGGAGCACTGAACCCGGGCGTGCACCAGGTGGGCGATGTGCCGATGATCGGCGTGCGCCAGGGCCTGGTGGACCACAATTTCCGCCTGTTCAAGCGCATCGAGGACATCCTCGTGGCCGGCGTGGCGGTCGTCCTGCTGGCGCCGCTGTTCGTGGTGCTGGCGATCGGCGTGAAGCTCAGTTCACCTGGCCCGATCCTGTTCCGCCAGCGCCGCCACGGCCTGGGCGGGAAGGAGTTCTGGATGCTGAAGTTCCGCTCCATGCGCGTGCATGAGGAAGGGACGGGGCAGATTACGCAGGCGACCCGGGGCGACCCGCGGGTGACCCGGTTCGGTGCCTTCCTGCGGCGCAGCAGCCTGGATGAGCTGCCCCAGTTCTTCAACGTGCTGGGCGGCAGCATGTCGGTGGTGGGCCCCCGTCCGCATGCGATCCAGCACAACAATCACTATGAACGGGTGATCGAACGCTACATGCACCGCCATTACGTCAAGCCGGGCATCACCGGCTGGGCGCAGGTGCACGGGCTGCGGGGCGAGACGCCGGAACTGCGGTCGATGAAGAAGCGCGTGCAGTACGACATCGACTACATCCGTCGCTGGAGCCCGACCCTGGATGTTCGGATCATTGCGTTGACGGCGCTGAAGGTTCTCGGGCAGAAGTCGGCTTATTGAGCCTGCAGAACTGCGAACTGCGACGTAATTCCATGAGTTGCATGGCTATTTTCTCGCCAGCAGCGGCGCTGTAAGGTAATCTGTGCAGCTGTCAGCGCTCCGCCCGTTTCGCGGCGGGGCCTGCATGGAATGCCACAGGATCCAGGTCAGTGTTCAATAACGTACTTTTTGTTTGCGTCGGCAATATCTGCCGCAGTCCCTCGGCTGAAGTGATGCTTCGACGGGCGGTCCAGGGCAGAGGCATCCAGGTGTCTTCCGCAGGTCTGGGGGCGCTCGTCGGGCATGGCATCGACGCCACTGCCCAGGCGCTGCTGGTGGAGCAGGGCATGGATGGGCTGGCTCACCGCGCACGCCAGATCGATGATGCCATCCTCGGAGCGGCCGATCTGGTGCTGGCCATGGAGCGCAAGCACATTCACCGCATCACCGAGATTGCGCCGCAGGCGTCGGGCAAGACCTTCCTGCTGGGCAAGTGGCAGCAGGATCGGGAAATCCCTGATCCCTATCGCCAGCAGCGTCCTGCTTTCGAGCATGTCTACAGATTGATGGCCGAAGGCATCGAAAGCTGGGTCCGATACCTGTAGGTCCTCCCCGGGTGAACGTGCAGCAGGGCGGCCTTTTGGCGCCCCGCGGGGGCCCCGCAGGGCAAAAGGGGGAGGCGCGGGTGTTTGGGGAGCAGCAAAGAGCGTCCGGATAGCCCGGTGGTTT